>DASYES010000836.1:0-5885 GCA_036498885.1 Pseudonocardia sp. | reverse complement strand
GCTGCGGCGAGCGTCGTGGTTGACGTCGGTGCGGTGTAGGTGATCGTCACCGAGGCCGGGGCGGTGGTCAGCGACGCGGTCCCACCCGCCGGAACGAGGGAGGAACCGCCCCCGCCTCCACCGCCGGCGGTGTTCGCGCTGCCCGAAAAAACGATTGCGCCGCCACCGCCTCCGCCGAAGAGACCGCCGCCGCCGCCCCCGCCGAGGTTGCCGCCGCCGTTGCCACCCGCACCGAGGGCGCCCGGGTTGCCGCTGGGGCTGCCGGCGGTGCCGCCGGCGACCTGCGTACCAGGCCCGCCACCGGTGCTGGTGCCTACGCCCGGGCAGCTGTTGGTGCCCCCGGACGCACCGGCGTCACCGCCGGGTGTGCCGCCGAATGTCGGGTCGCACGGCGGGATTCCGGGTATGCCGCCACCACCACCGGCGCCGGCCACGATCAGCCGCGAGGCCAGGCTGTTGGGCTGGGCGCTCGGGACGGTGCGCACATCCGAGGCGCCTCCGCCCCCGCCACCGTAGCGGCTGGTGCCCCCGCCGTTGAACCCGCCGATGCACACCGCCAGGGGGTAGCACGATGCAGTGTTCGTGGGCGTGCCGCCGACCTCGACATAGAGCACCTGGTCGGCGGTCAGCCCCGTCAGCGTGCCGGTGACCTGAGCCCCGCGGCCGCCCGGCGCCTCGCCGTAACTGGGTGCCCCGGCCGCGCCGACCGCGCTGACCTG
Organism: Pseudonocardia sp.; assembly: GCA_036498885.1. GTDB lineage: Bacteria > Actinomycetota > Actinomycetes > Mycobacteriales > Pseudonocardiaceae > Pseudonocardia. Next base: position 5,166 of record DASYES010000836.1, on the reverse strand, counting down.
CACCGAGCTGGTGCCGCTTGGCACGGTGAAGCTCTGCTCCGCGCCGGTGAAGCTGTAGGTGCAGGTCACCGTCGGCCCGGTCTGGCTGCACTCCGGCGGCAGCACCGCTGCGGTTGCCGTGCCCGTCGCGGCCGGCAGCGCCACCAGCGCCGTCGTCGTGACAACAGCGGCAAGCAACCCCACCCACCGCCATCGGCGACCAGCACGCCGGTGCGCCGGCCACCCGGCGACCCTCTCCACACGCATGCCACACTCCCGAAAGCAGTTGCCCGAAACAGAAGCGGGCTCACCCGCGAAATCGTCGGTGAGTCCGTGTGCGCCACGCCCGGCGCGGATAGTGCGGTAAGTCTCGATCACATCGCGGAGCCCGAACCACAGGGTTCACCCGACAAGTCAAGAAATCCCACCCCGCGAGGGTCCAGTCATCATGACGCGGGACGGTCTGCGGTCTCGGTCAGGGCGACGCACGCGGGCTTGCCCCACGCGAGCGCTTGCGGCTGCATAAGACACAGCGCCGCACGGCTCTGTTCAGGTTCTCCATACCTGGTCATGGGCATGCCGGCAGGCCAACGTCCGTCTTCCCGTAACGCGTTGGGACTGGAGTTTCTCGGAGCGTCCTTCGCCTGCCCGAGACCGCGTCGGTCTCGCTCGTCGCCTCCGGTTCCCAACCCTTCAGAGCGCAAAGGAATGTGCCGTCCTCCGCGGCGAGGAGGTGCGTCGTCCACCGCCGTTCAACGCCACTCACCAGCTTGGCGCTGGGCAGAACGAGATCAGTTGGTTCGGGACTACGGGTTTCACGCCTGACCGGCTCGTAGGCGACCTTCCGGGCGTCAGGAAGCTTGGAAATGGACCGCTGATGGTCCCGCAGCGACGCGCGGAGAGCTGCTCGGCCGCCGGCTCCACTGACAGCCTCAGCACGAAGCGCGACGACGGCGGTCATCGCCTTCGCCTCGACGGAGTCGAACTTCGAAGCCGACTGGGCGTTGATAAGTCCGTCCCAGCAGTTGGTGGCCACGCTCTCAGGGAGCTTGCGTCTGGCTATCTGACGTACAGCCGGTCGATGACGGGGACTCGGTCCGCGCATCGGCGGGCCGTGTGGTGGTTGAGTGTGATCGGAAGATCGCTCGGTACCGCGAGGCGTTGGACGCGGGAGCCGACCTTGTCCTGGTCGCCGGATGGATCGCCGGGACTCAGGCGCGACGCGCAGAGGCCGAGGCGCAACTGGGTGACGCCAGCCGGGCGAGCGGGCGGGCGGGTGTCGCGCGAACAGATCCGGAGCCTGGTCGAGACGACCAGCAGTGTTCGTGGCCTGCCCAACCGCGCGACCTGCGGACGAGGCAAAGGTCTACAAACAGCTCGGCCTGCGACTGACCTACCAGCCGGGACCCCGGATCGTTCGAGCCGCGACGGCTCTGAACTCCGTGGGGCAAGGGTTTGTGTCCGAGGGGGGACTTGAACCCCCACGCCCGTTAAAGGGCACTAGCACCTCAAGCTAGCGCGTCTGCCATTCCGCCACTCGGACAAGCTGCGCGGCCTCCCGGCGCGCGAGCAAAAGGATAGCCCACGCGCGCCGGGGCCCCGCGAGGGGACCTCCGGTGGTAGGAAGATCGGCGTGGCCAGCACTCTTACAGCGGAGGACGAGGTCGTCGAGCTCACGTCCGAGCTGATCCGTATCGACACCACGAACACCGCGAATCCCGAGACCCTCGTCGGCGAGCGGGAGGCCGCGGAGTACGTGGCGGCGAAGCTGACCGAGGTCGGCTACGAGGTCGAGGTCCTCGAGTCCGGTGCTCCCGGGCGTAGCAACGTGTTCTGCCGATTGAAGGGTGCCGACCCGGATCGGGGGGCGTTGCTCCTACACGGCCACCTCGACGTGGTGCCCGCCGACCCGGCTGAATGGTCGGTGCACCCGTTCTCCGGGGCGGTGCAGGACGGTTACGTCTGGGGCCGCGGTGCCGTGGACATGAAGAACATGGTGGGTATGACCCTCGCGGTCGCCCGCCGGTTCAAGCGCGACGGGGTGGTGCCACCGCGCGACATCGTCTTCGCCTTCGTCGCCGACGAGGAGGCCGGCGGGAGCTACGGCGCGCAGTGGCTGGTCGCGAACCGGCCCGACCTGTTCGAGGGCTGTACCGAGGCCGTCGGCGAGGTGGGTGGGTTCTCCCTGACCCTTGCCGAGGACCGCCGCGTCTACCTCGTCGAGACCGCCGAGAAGGGCCTTGCGTGGATGAAGCTGCGCGCTCGGGGCAAGCCCGGGCACGGCTCCTTCCTGCACGATGACAACGCCGTGACGAAGGTCGCCGAAGCGGTGGCGCGGCTCGGCAACCACAGGTTCCCGCTCGTGCTCACCGACACCGTGCGCGCATTCACCGAGCAGATGGCCGAGCTCACGGGACAGGAGTTCCCCGAGGACGACCTGGAGGGGGCCCTCGCCAAGCTCGGGCCGCTCGCCCGGATGGTGGGCGCCACCGTCCGCGACACGGCCAACCCGACGATGCTCTCGGCGGGCTACAAGGCCAACGTCATCCCCTCGTCCGCGGAGGCGGTGGTCGACTGCCGCGTGCTGCCCGGGCGGGAGAAGGCGTTCCTGCGCGAGGTCGACGAGCTGCTCGGTCCGGACGTCACGCGGGAGTGGGTGCAGAACCTGCCCGCGGTGGAAACCCCCTTCGGCACCCCGCTCACCGACGCGATGGCCGCCGCGTTGCTCACCGAGGACCCCGGCGCAACGGCCGTGCCCTACATGCTCTCCGGTGGCACCGACGCGAAGTCGTTCCAGTCGCTCGGCATGGAGTGCTACGGCTTCGCCCCGCTGCGGCTTCCGCCCGATCTGGACTTCGCGTCGCTCTTCCACGGGATCGACGAGCGGGTGCCCGTCGACTCCCTGAAGTTCGGCTGCCGTGTACTCGACACCTTCTTGAGGAGTTGCTGAATGGATCTCACGGGCAAAGCCGCCCTCGTGACCGGCGGGGCGTCGGGGATCGGGGCCGCCGCGGTGCGGAGACTGGCCGCCGCCGGAGCCGTCGTCGCCGTCGCCGACCGGGACGAGGCCGGGGCGCGGGCCCTTGCCGAGGAGGTGGGCGGGCTTGCCCTCCCCGGCGACGCGTCGGAGCCCGACACGATGGCGATGGCCGTCGACGTGGCCGAGGACGCGTTCGGCCGGCTCAACATCGTGCTGCTCAACGCCGGGGTCACGGCGGGTCAGTCGGGCGTGGAGACGCTCGACCTGACGGCATACCGAAGGATCATGGGTGTCAACGTCGATCACGTGGTCTTCGGGCTGACGGCGGCCGTGCCGGCCCTGCGGCGGGCGGGTGGCGGCAACATCGTGGCCACGGCGTCACTGGCGGGGCTGGTCGCCATGCCGGGCGACGCCCTCTACACACTGACGAAGCACGCGGTGGTCGGGTACGTCCGCGCGGTTGCTCCCACACTTGCGCCCGAGGGGATCCGGGTGAACGCGGTCTGTCCCGGCTTCGCCGACACCCCGCTGATCGCGCGCGTCAAGCCGAAGTTCGCTGACTTCCCGCTGCTCGCCCCGGAGGACGTGGTAGCGGCGATCGAATCGATCCTCGAGCGTGGGGAGCCGGGGGAGTGTTGGTTCGTGCAGCCCGGACGCGAGCCAGCTCCGTACGCCTTCCGAGGGGTGCCCGGCCCCAAGAACGGCACACCTCCGCCGACGGGGGTGTCGTGGGCGGAGCACTGACCCCCTGATGGGGACCGGCTAGACGGAGAGCTCGGGGAGCATCCTCGAGCTTCGCCGCCTGCGCAGCCACACCTTCCGGACACCGCCGGGGTAGAGCCGCACGCGCGAAAGCTCCCAGCCACCGAACTCGGCCTGGATCGCCAGTCGCACCGCCGCGGTCATCCGGGACACATCACCGGGTAGCTGGACCGGGCGGTACTCCCAGTCCCCGTCTGCAGAATCCCCCTCGATCGTGCCGGTCGGGCCGCTTCGCTCCACCGGCTCACCTCCCCGCCAAGCTCGCCCACCTGCAGAATCCGACGTTGTGGTGAACGCCGGGTGGAATCCCCACACCATAGGCGCGGCCGCGGTGACGTGCCAGGTCCGCGGGCGCTCAACGCGTGGCGCTCACGTCGTCCAGCGCGGACCTGATCTCGGGCGGCAACGTCACCGACTCGGCCGCCATCGACGCAGCAAGCTGCGCGGCGTCCCGCGCTCCGACGATAGCCGCGGCCACACCGGGCCGGTCGCGCACCCACGCCAACGCCACCGAGAGCGGTGAGGTGCCCAGCCCGTCGGCCGCCGTGAGGACCGCCTGCACGATCCGGGCCGAGCGCTCGTTGCGCCGCGCCTCCACGTAGGGCGCCAGTGTGGGCGATGCCGCGCGCGAGTCGGCCGGCGTGCCGTCGGCGTACTTGCCGGTGAGGACGCCGCGCCCGAGCGGCGCCCAGGCCAGGAGCCCGAGGCCGTGGTGCTGCGCGGCCGGGAGGAGCTCGTGCTCGACGTCGCGAGACAGCAGGGAGTACTCCACCTGGGCCGACACCGGCACCGTGATGCTGCCGAGGGTCCCCCCGCGCTCGGCCACCGTGGCGAGTTGCCATCCCGCGGGAGCGACGAGCCCCGCGTAGCGGACCTTGCCCGCCATCACGGCCAGTTGCACCGCGGAGAGCGTCTCCTCCAGCGGGACGGTGGCGTCGAAGCCGGGCAGCTGCCAGAGATCCAGGTGGTCGATGCCGAGCCGGGCGAGCGTGGCGTCGAGCGCCGCGAGGAGAGCGCCACGCGCCGCGCCGTCGCCGAGCGGGCCACCGGGCAGCGAGGCTCGCCCTGCGATCACGAGTTGTTCGCGCGCCACGGCGGACGCAAGGACCTCACGCAGGGTCTCCTGCGCCGCGCCGTCGCCATAGGCGTCGGAGGTCTCCACGAGGGTGCCGCCGGCGTCGACGAACGCGGCGAGCTGAGCCTTCGCGGCGTCGGCATCGGTGTCGGCGCCCCACGTCAAGGTGCCGAGGCCGATGTGCGACACCTCCAGCCCGCTGGTCCCGACCCGTCGCCGCCGCACATGACGAGCCTAGGCGTGGCCACGACCGGGGTCTCGGTACGGTCCGCGCGTGACTTGGCTGGAAGTGCTGGTTCTCGGCGTTGTGCAAGGTTTGACGGAGTTCCTGCCGATCTCCTCGTCAGCCCATCTCCGGATCGTGTCGGAG
>DASYES010000835.1:0-4309 GCA_036498885.1 Pseudonocardia sp. | reverse complement strand
CGTCGATGCGCCGGACGCCGGACCGGCCGGCGAGCAGCGCCTCCCACGTCGACGCGACGTCACCGCCGAGCGGGGTCGTCGCGCCGAGGCCGGTGACGACGACGTCGGGAGCTGTGCTCATGCTGCCTCCGCAGGAATGGCCGCGTACAGGTGCCTCACTGGTTCTTCGCGATGTAGTCCACCGCGTCGCCGACCGTCTTCAGCTCGGCCAGCTGGTCGTCGGGGATCTTCACGCCGAACTTGTCCTCGGCCTGCACCGCGATCTCGACCATCGACAGCGAGTCGATGTCGAGGTCGTCGACGAAGGACTTCTCGCCGGTCACCTCGGTGGGGTCGATACCTGCGACCTCCTCGACGATCTCGGCGAAGCCGCTGAGGATCTCGGTGTTGTCAGCCACGGTGGTTCTCCTTCTGGTGGGAACTGGAGTCGTCGGATCGGAGGTCAGGGACAGACGACGACCTGGCCGGCGTAGGACAGGCCCGCGCCGAAGCCTACGAGGAGCACGGTGTCGCCCGAACGCAGCCGCCCGTCGGTGCGCATGTGGTCAAGCGCGAGAGGGATGGACGCCGAGGAGGTGTTGCCGGAGTACCGGATGTCGTCGGCCACCACCATGTCATCGCGGGCACCCTTGGCGCGCAGCCGCTTGGCCACCGCGTCGACGATGCGCAGGTTGGCCTGGTGCGGTACGAAGACGTCGATGTCGGCCGGGGTGAGCCCCGCGAGTTCGATCGCCCGCAGCGCCACCGGGGCGATCTTGGTGGTGGCCCACCGGAAGACCGCCTGGCCCTCCTGGGCGAGCGCGTTGTTGTCCGGCCTGATGCGGATCGTCTGGGACATGTCACCGGCGCTGCCCCAGGTGAGCGGCCCGACGCCCACAGAGGCCTCGTCGGTGGCCGGTCCGAGGACCGCCGCGCCCGCCCCGTCGGCGAAGATGATCGCCGTCGAGCGGTCGGTCCAGTCGAGCCAGTCGGACAGCTTCTCGGCCCCGATCACGAGGACGTTGCGTGCGCTGCCGCCACGCACGAGGTCGGCCGCTGTGCCCATCCCGAAGCAGAATCCCGCACAAGCGGCGTTGATGTCGAACGCGCCCGGCGCGGGGATGCCGATGCGGTCGGCGGTCTGCGCGGCGGCGTTCGGGATCGGCGTGGGCATGGTGCAGGTGGCGACGATGACCGTGTCGATCTCGTTGGGCGTCAGCCCCGAGTCCTTGACGGCGCGGGCCCCGGCTTCGGCCGCCATCTCGACCAGCAACGTGCCCTCTTCCGCGATGCGGCGGCTCTCGATGCCCACCCGCTCACGGATCCACTGGTCGTTGGTCTCCATCCGCTGGGCCAGATCGTCGTTGGTGACGACGTTGTCGGGCTGGACGCTGCCCAGCCCGAGGATCCGGGCGCCCGCCGTGGTGGATGCGAGTTTCAGCTTCGTCACTTTTCTGCCCCCGCGTGCTCGGTGATCAGGTCGACGGCCGCCTGGAGGTCGTCCGGAGTCTTGAGGGCCACCGTCGCGGTGCCCTTGAGGTCGCGCTTGACCAGCCCGACGAGCGCACCCGCCGGCGGCAGCTCGATCACGGCGGTGACGCCCAGCTCCTGCAGGGTGGCCATGCAGGAGTCCCAGCGCACCGGTCGCGTGACCTGGGCGATCAGCCTATGCAGCGCTACTGCGCCGTCAACGAGGACTGTGCCGTCGGCATTGGAGAGCAGGGGGCGGGTGGGGTCGGCGGGGGAGACCTCGGCCGCGTGCGAGCGCATGGTGTCCTCGGCCGGCGCCATGAACCGGGTGTGGAAAGCCCCGGCCACGGCCAGTGGCTTCACGCGGGCCCGCTCCGGCGGGTTCTCGGCGAGCGCCGCCAGCGCTGCGACGGGGCCGGCCGCGACGATCTGCCCCGCGCCGTTGCGGTTGGCCGGGTCGAGGCCGAGCTCGTCGAGCAGGGCGAGCACCTCGTCGGGTTTCCCACCCAGCACCGCGCTCATGCCCGTGGGTTCGAGCGCGCAGGCGGCGGCCATGGCGCGCCCGCGCACCGCGGCGAGCGCGACGGCGGCGTCCGCGGTGAGCACCCCGGCCACGGCGGCCGCGGCGAGCTCGCCGACGGAGTGCCCGGCGGCGGGCGCGGCGGCGGGCAACTCCGCACGCCCGGCGAGCCCGGCGGCGGCGAGCAGCGCCGCGGCGACGACCAGCGGCTGGGTGACAGCCGTGTCCTTGATCTCCTCGGCGTCGGCGTCCGTGCCGAGATGGCCGAGGTCGAGGCCGGTGGTGGCGGACCATCTGGCGAGCGTCTCCGCTGCCGTTGGATCATCCAGCCAGGGAGCGAGCATGCCAGGAGTCTGGGACCCCTGACCAGGTGCGAGCAACGCGATCACGAGAACCAGGGAACACCGGAGGCGGACACCGCGGGGATACCGGCACGCACCAACTCCGGGCCCGGGATTTGGAGGTTTCCTCCAACACGGCTCCGGTCGCTCGTCGGGTAAGTCACAACCCATGCCCTTTGCGTTGTAGGCGTTGCGCACCTCACGCCGATGCCCCCGGATCTCGCGCGAGGGTCAGCCTCGCCGCGATGACGGCGGTGTGCAGTACCAGAGCATCGCGCGGGTCGAACGGGCTGCGGCCGGTGAGGTCGCAGACGCGGCGCAGCCGGTAGCGCACGGTGTTGGGATGTACGAAAAGTGATCTCGCGCAGGCCTCGAGCGCCCCGCCGCCCTCCAGGTACGTGGCGAGCGTGTGCAGAAGCTCGCCGCCCGCCGTCTCGAGCGGGATGACGATCGACTCCACCAGTCTGCGATGGGCCGCCGTGTCGCCTCCCAGCGCGCGCTCGGGCAGCAGATCGTCGGCGGCGACCGGACGCGGCGCGTCGGGCCATCCCGGTGCCGCGCGAAGCGCGGAGAGCGCGTCGCGAGCACTGCAGTGGGCGGTGGCGAGCTCACCGGCCACCGGGCCGACCACCACCGGACCCGCCCCGAAGGCGTCGACGAGGCCGCCGATGTCCTCGCCGGTGGCGCTGCCCGGTCCGCTCCCGGCGGGCGGCTCTGACATCAGTAGGATCAACCTGCTGCCCTGCACCCCCACCAGCACCGAGCGGCCGGCCCTGGCCGCCTGACGGCGCAGCTCACCGAGGCGCTCGGCGGCAGTGTCGGGGGCCGGGCTGCCGGCCACCACCCGCACCGCCGCGTCCGGGTCCCAGCCCAGCGTGGAGGCCCGGGAGACGAGCGCGTCGTCCGCTCCGCCCTCGGCATCCGGACCCCGCACCACGGCGTCGACGACGAGCGCCTCGAGCCGAGCGTCCCACGCGCCGCGGGTCTCGGCCGCGCCCGCGTACACCGTCGCCGCAGCGAAGGCGATGTCGCGACCGAAGCGCAGGACGCCCTCGACGAGGGCGTGCCGTTCGTCCTCGTCGGCGGCGAGCGGTGGGAGGTGCCGCTCGAAGACGTCCGTGGCGATACGGACCAGGTCGACGGTCTGGCGCAGGCTGAGCCGCTGGGCGAGGTCTCGCGGGGCGATGCGGAAGGCCTCAGCGGTGAGGCGGATCGACTGCCCACGCTCGCCGAGCCAGGCGACGAAGTTCGCGACGCCGGTCTGGATGACCAGCAGCACCGCCGAGCGCTGCTCGGCCGGCAGCCGCGCGAACCACGGCTGGTGCTCCTCCATCGCGACCAGGCATGCGAGCGCGAGGTCACCAGCGGCGAGTTCGAGTTTGCGCAGCGTGGCAGGGGAGACGGCGGCCGATCCGGACCGCGCCGCCTCCGTGCTCGCTCCGCCGCGTGCCACGCTCGGCAGCATCGCACGTCGGCAGGAACACCGTGGGACCGACGGGCGTTGGGGCAGAGCATTCCACGACAGGAGGCTCGGATGGGCACGCCCCTCGCCCCGTCGGTGGAAGTGCGGCGGGCGGCCCAGCGGATGCGCACCCGGACCGCGTGGCTCGATTCGCGCCACAGCTTCTCCTACGGCGCTCACTACGACCCGGCCAACACGCACTTCGGCCTGCTGATGGCGAACAACGAGGACGTGCTGGCGCCCGGGAGCGGTTTCGACCCGCATCCGCACCGGGACATGGAGATCGTCACGTGGGTGCTGGAGGGCGCACTCCTGCACGCGGACGACACCGGGCACTCCGCGGTGATCCGTCCGGGCACCGCACAGCGGATGAGCGCGGGCTCCGGGGTCATCCACTCCGAGCGCAACGCCGAGGGATCCGGGCAGGTGCGCCTCGTGCAGATGTGGGTGCTTCCGGACTCGCCGTCGGGCCCGCCCGGATACGAACAGCTCGACATCGGCTCCGCGCTCGAGACGGGTGAGCTGCTCGTCGTGGCG
>DASYES010000834.1:0-8408 GCA_036498885.1 Pseudonocardia sp. | reverse complement strand
CGTGAAGCGACCGCTGCTGAGCGCCGCGGCGGTGTCGATGAGCTTGAACGTGGAGCCGGGCGGATAGGTCTCGGAGATCGCCCGATTGATGAGCGGCGACGGTTCGGCGTTGTTGTCGGCCTTCCAGGCCGAGGTCTGCTGATCCGAGTTGTGGCTCGCCAATGGGTTCGGATCGAACGACGGGGTGGAGGCCATGGCGAGGATCTCGCCGGTCTGTGGACGGATCGCCACCACGGCGCCGCTGTAGCCCTTGCGCTCCAACTGGTCGTAGGCGGTCTGCTGGACGTCGGGATCGATCGTGAGCACGACGTTGCCGCCACTCGGGTCACGGCCGGTGATCAGGTCGGAGAGCCTGCGGCCGAACAGCCGGTCGTCGCTTCCGTTGAGCACGGAGTCGGATGCACGCTCGATGCCGCTCGAGCCGAAGATGACCGAGTAGTAGCCGGTGACGGGCGCGTAGGCCGGACCGTCGGAGTACTGCCGCTGGTAGCGCAGCCGGTCGTCGGTCTCGACACTGCTGGCGAGGACCTGCCCGTCGGCGCTGATCTGGCCACGCTTGCGGGAGTACTCGGCGAGCAGCACGCGCTGGTTGCGCGGATCGTTGCGGTAGTCGCCTGCCTTGACCACCTGCACGTACGTCAGGTTGGACATCAGCAGCAGGATCATCACCATCACCGCGATGGCGACGCGACGGACGGGAGTGTTCATCTAGGACGCTCCACCAGCTCGGTGCCGGCCTCCGCGATGGGCGGTAGCGGAGTGGCCGGGCGGCGGGGCAGCGGTGCCCGTGCGGCGTGGGAGATCCTCAGCAGGAGCGCCACCAGCGCGTAGTTGGCGACGAGTGAGGACCCTCCGTAGGACAGGAAGGGCAAGGTCAGGCCGGTCAGCGGGATGAGCTTCGACGCCCCGCCGATGACGATGAAGATCTGCAGCGCGAGAGCGAACGCCAGGCCGGTGGCGAGCAGCTTGCCGAAGCTGTCCCGCACGGCCAGCGCGCTGCGCAGCCCCCGGGTGATCAGCACGAGGTAGACCACGAGGATCGCGGCCAGCCCGATCAGCCCCAGCTCCTCACCCAGCGAGGAGAGCATGAAGTCGCTCTCCGCGAACGGCACCAGATCGGGACGACCCGCGCCGAGGCCCGTGCCACCGACCCCACCCGTGCCGAGGCTGAACAACGCCTGCCCGATCTGGAACCCGGTGTTGTTGAAGTCGGCGAAGGGGTCCATCCAGACCTGCACGCGCACGCGGACGTGGCCGAACAGCTGGTAGGCGATCACACACCCGGCGAAGAAGAACGCCAGGCCGATGAGCATCCACGACACGCGTTCGGTGGTCACGTACAGCAGCACCAGCAGGATGCCGAAGAACAGCAGCGATGTGCCGAGGTCGCGCTCGAGCACGAGCACGCCGACCGAGAGGCCCCATGCGAGCAGCAGCGGAGCGAGGTCGCGGGCGCGTGGCAGCTCCATGCCCACGAACCGGCGCCCTGCCGTGGTGAACAGGTCGCGCTTCTGCACGAGGAACGCCGCGAAGAAGACGATCAGCAGGATCTTGGCGAACTCACCGGGCTGGATGCCGACCGGACCGACCCTGATCCACAGCTTCGCCCCGTTGACCTCCGAGATCGACGACGGCAGCAGGCCGGGCAGCGCCAGCAGCACGATGCCGACGAAGCCCGCGGTGTAGCCGTAGCGCGCCAGCGTGCGGTGGTCACGCACGGCCCACAGGACGGCGACGAAGAGCGCGAGACCGACGGCGGTCCAGGCGATCTGCCGGCCGATGAGCTCCGTGGGTGCGCTCCTGCCCAACGCGAGCGCCTGGTCGATCTCGGCCAGGTCGAGCCGATGGATCATCACCAGACCCAGCCCGTTGAGCAGGGCCACGCAGGGCAGGATCAGCGGATCGGCGTACGGGGCGAACTTGCGCACCGCGAAGTGCGCGATCGTGAACAACCCCAGGTATGCGAGGCCGACGAACACCAACACCCTGGTGAGTTCCTGCTCCTGGTTCGCCTCCACCAGCACGAGCGCACTCGTCACGAGCACCGCCGCGAACGCCAGCAGCACGAGTTCGATGCCGCGACCGGTAGGCAGCGGCGCCGGGGTGGGCGGTGCCGCGTCGGTACGCAGGTCGGGTGCTGCCATCAGCTCACCGACCGGCAGGTTGTTCCCGGTTCGGGTGCCGGTATCGGCAGCGGGGTGGTGTCGACCGGTGGCGGAGGCGGGGCGGGCGCCAGGCCCGGACCTGCCTCCACGGGCGGCCCGGGAGGGGCCGGCGGCGGAGGAGGGGGCGGAGGGGGCGCGGGCGGCGGGCAGGGCTCCAGCATGCGGGAACGCAGGCGGTCGACGACGCCGCGGGCGCCGGGGAGCCCGTCCACGGCGGTGATCCCGGCGCGGACCGAGCTCCGGTCCGCCTCGGGCAGATCGTCGAGCTTGATGTCGGTGTGCTCCGCCACCTTGTGCAGGGGGACACCGAGCACTTCCCCGCGCACGCCCTGGAAGATCGAGACCAGTTCCGCGTCCGCACTCACGTAGTACTGCTGTAGCACCCACATACGGGCTAACACGGCGCCGCCGACGAGTACGGCGACCACCGTGACGAGACCCACCACGAGTCGTACGCGGGAGCGGCGCGGCGGTGCCTTCGTGGTGGCCAGCACGCGCTGTGGTGCGACGCGGGTGAGGGTGGTGGCAGACGCGCGCGCCGCGGCGGAGTCAGGAGGCGGGCCGTCCTCGGTGCCGTCACCCACTGACCCGCCGATGATCGGGGTGTCCTCCCCGAACTCGATGTCGACGACGTCGGCGACGATGCAGGTGATGTTGTCCGGGCCGCCTCCACGTAGCGCCAGCTCGATCATGCGATCGGCGCACTCCCGCGGGTCGCGGTAAGCCTGCAGGGTGTCTGCCAGAGTCTCGTCGCTCACCACCCCCGACAGTCCGTCGGAGCAGAGCAGGTAGCGATCGCCGGCGCGGGCTTCGCGGATCGTGAGTGACGGGTCGACGTCCTGACCGGTGATGGCGCGCAGCAGCAGCGACCGCTGCGGGTGGGTGTGCGCCTCCTCCTCGGTGATCCGGCCCTCGTCGATGAGCGACTGGACGAACGTGTCGTCCTTGGTGATCTGGGTGAAGACACCTTCGCGCAGCTGGTAGGCGCGCGAGTCGCCGATGTGTACCAGGCCGAGGCGCGATCCCGCGAACAGGATGGCCGTCAGGGTGGTGCCCATGCCGTCGAGGTCGGGCGCGTCGGCGACGTGCCGGGTGATCGCGGCGTTGCCCTCGACGGTGGCATCGCGCAGCTCGGCGAGCAGGTCGTCGCCCGGGTCGTCCTCGTCGAGCGAGGCCAGCGCGGAGATCACGAGCGACGACGCGACCTCGCCTGCGGCGTGTCCGCCCATGCCGTCGGCGAGCGCCAGCAGACGGGGTCCGGCGTAGACGGCGTCCTGGTTGTTCTGCCGGACGAGCCCGCGGTCGCTGCGGGCGGAGTAGCGCAGGACAAGCGTCATCTCAGCGCTCCGCCAATACGTTCAGGGCAGATCGACCGGCGAGGCCCACCCCGGTCGGACACCGGAGTGCGCGTGTGCAGCGTGGGCCGGCTCATGACCGAAGCTCGATCACCGTCTTGCCGATGCGGACAGGGACTCCCAGGGGGACCCGGGTGGGTCCGGTGACCTTAGCCCGATCAAGGTAGGTACCGTTCGTCGACCCGAGGTCTTCGACGTACCACTCTTCTCCCTGCATGGCGATGCGCGCATGCCGGGTCGACGCGTAGTCGTCGTCGAGCACCAGCGTCGAGTCGTCGGCCCGGCCGATGAGGATCGGCCGGGAGTCCAGCGACACGCGCGTTCCCGCCAGCGCTCCCTGCGTCACGAGCAGCTGGCGGGCCGTGCGTCCACGCCCGGTCCGGGTGACGGTCCGCCCGCCGGGGACCAGGGCCCGAAGGCCGGACGCGGCGTACAGATCGGAGCGCACCACCCGGAGCGCGACCAGCACGAACAGCCAGAGGAGGGCGAGGAAGCCCGCCCTGGTCAGCTGCAGCACCAACTCCGGCACTCGCGGCGAACTCCGTTCTCTCCGATTGCTGTTTCTCGAGCTCGCCGCGGCTACTGCGCGCGGAAGATGAGGCTCGAGTGCCCGACCCGGATGACGTCGCCGTCGTTGAGCTGCCAGGTCTGGACGGGGTTGCCGTTGACAGTGGTTCCGTTGGTGGAACCGAGGTCGGTCAGTGTGGCGGACTGACCATCCCAGTTGATCTCCAGGTGTCGACGCGACACGCCGGTGTCGGGCAGCCGGAACGCTGAGTCCTGGCCGCGCCCGATGACGTGGCTGCCCTGGGTGAGGTCGTAGGTGCGACCCGAGCCGTCGTCCAGGCTGAGCGAAGCCGACAGACCCTGCTGGTAGCCGCCGTAGCCGCCGCCCTGCTGCTGGCCGTAGCCGCCCTGGTCGTAACCGCCGTCGTAGCCCTGCTCGTACGGCTGCTGCTGCTGCTGGCCGTAGCCGCCCTGCTGGTAGCCGCCCTGCTGGTAGCCGGGGTCATAGCCCGGCTGCTGGCCGCCGTAGCCGGGCTGCGCGTAGCCCTGCTGGCCGTAGCCGCCCTGTTCGTAACCACCCTGCGGGGGGTAGCCGGCGCCACCGGGCTGCTGGCCGTAGCCGCCCTGGTCGTAGCCGCCCTGCTGCGGGCCGCCGTAGCCGCCGCCCTGCTGCGGGTAGCCGCCACCGGGCTGCTGGCCGTAGCCGCCACCCTGCTGGGGTTGGCCGCCCTGCTGCGGGTAGCCCGGCTGCTGCCCGTAGCCGGGCTGCTGCGGCTGCTGCTCGCCTTGGTCGTAGCCCCCCTGGCGCTGGTCGTAGGCGGGCGGGGCGTAGGTCTGCTGCCCGTATCCGCCGGGGGCACCACGGTCATAGCCGTACTGCCCGTTCTCCTCGGGGTGGCCCGGTTGCTGGCTCATGGGTGCTTCTCCTGCGTCGCGTGCTCGGATGGCGTCCCGGCGGGAAGCGTCGGGGTCCACGGACGAGCGGGTGCGGAACTGTCCCGTGTGCAGCGCATCGGAGCGCTCCAGAAAGACTACGACGTCGCCGTAGGTGTCCCATCCCTGGTCGGCGAGTTGTTCGGTGACCGAGGCGGACAGCGAGTTCACGATCTCCGCTCGGTCGCCGGCCATGCGATCGAGATCGGAAGGGCTGAGCAGCACGGTGAACCGGTTGGGCGCCAGCAGACGCCCTCCGGCGAGCTCCTCGATATGGCCTTCAGCTTCCCTGAGCAGCGCTTGCACAACTTCTTGGGGAACGACGCTGCCACCGAAGACCCGCGCGAAGGCATCGCCCACCAGTCCCTGGAGACGGCGTTCGAACCTGTCTACGCGGCCCACCCGATCTTCCTCCGTTCGCATCGGCGTGTTGCTGGCAGAGCAGATCGTATCTGTGCTAGCCAGCGGCGCCACGACCCCCGACCCGGGCCCCTGATCAGGCCCCTCGGAGGGCGTGCTAGTTTCACTTCTGCCAGGGCGAGTGGCGGAATGGCAGACGCGCACGGTTCAGGTCCGTGTGTCCGTAAGGACGTGAGGGTTCAACTCCCTCCTCGCCCACCAGCACCTCCTTCATACCCGTCGTACCGCCGGTCGGTCCGGATGGTCGGCCAGCACCAGAAGGTCCGCCGATCCCTCTGGATCACGTTCGGTGGAGTACCGGGTGTAAGCCGGAAGGGTCCACCGCTCCTCGTCAGTGATCACGCGTGCCAGCGCCGCGGGGTTCATCCTCAGGTGCACGCTCATGTCGATCGGGAGCCCGCGTCCTAGTAGCAGGGCGCCTGCAAGCACCACCACGCCGTCCGGCGGGAGCTGGATGTACCCGTCCCGGTAAGCGCGGTCCGCAGCGGCGTCCCACAGCCGCGGCAGCACCCGTCCCGAGCCCTCCGGGCCGGCGGGGTCCAGCACCTCGCGACACAGCCCACCCACGTCCAGCCAGCCGTCGAGGAACTCGTCGGGATCCCTGCGGCCGTACTCCAGCCGCACTGAAGCGGGCCGCAGAAAATCGTCGGCCGACACCATCACCACGGCCCGGCCGAGCTCCCGCAACCGGACTGCCACCCGATCGGCCAGCACGATGGGCCGGGCAGGCGGCGGCCCGTCCAACACGAGACGCACCCTCCCGGACCGGACCGCGACGAGCTGCGCCACCTCCTCGACGAGCACGTCGGGGCTGATCGGAGTGATCTGCACCTGTCGATGTTCCCCGAACAGACGGGACAGCGCACCCCATGGGCCTCGCCCTGCCTTCAGCCGGCTTCAAACCCGTCGCACGGCTCGGCTCCGCTCCTTCATCCATCTGATGTGCGTGTCGATGCTGTCGCCGTGCCAGGAGCGCGGTGTGAACCGCTGCTGGTCGACGCCCTGCCACGCCATCGGCCGTTGTCCGGCATCACCATGAGCTCTTCGGTATCGGAGGTGAGCGTTCCGACCCGGCGGGCGCTGAAGTTCCCGGAGAGAACGGGCCGGCGTGGTGAGCCGAACAGTGGCGGCGGCGTTGGTGAGAACCCTCCGCGCACAGCCGGCAATCGACCGACCATGCCGTGTGGGTGAACGCGAGTCGGGCAAAGTCCAGTCGAAAGGGGGAAGGCACCTGGCCGGTGGGCTGGGGCGGTGGATCGGTACCCCGGTACCTGCCCGGTCGGTGCGGGGACCGGAGTGATCACGTCGGCCCTCGCGTCAGGCGGGGGAGCCACGATGAGGCGCGCCGGCCACCGGTAGGGAGATCGACGAGCTCGTGCGGCGGTTCGTTCGCGCCGCCGCAAGCCCCACCCGCTGCTGGTCATCCGGCGGGTTCCAGGCCAACCGGTCGCTGCTCGCGGCGGCGTGCTGGGCGGGGAGACGTCGAGATCGCCCGGCATCCGACGCGCTCACAGCTCGTCGTGCTGCTCGTGGTGACGGTGCCCGCCTGCTGAGCGGGCAGCCGGGCCGGTGCAGCGCGCCCAGGCCGCGCGGTACGCGGCCCGGCTGCCACCGAACTACTGGCGGTAGCCCTCGACGACGTCCCCCGACCGTTCGTGGGCCTGGTCGGGGTCGAGCCCGGCGCGGCGACGGGCGTCACGCTGGCGCAGCAGGTCCCAGTAGCGGTCCAGCTGCACGCTGAGTTCTTCCATGCGTTTCTGCTCGGAGTCCGAGAGCGCCTGCCCGACGTGGGCGCGCTCCAGCCGGTGCTCCTCGGCAACCAGCTCGTCGATCCGGTGGTGCAGGTCGTCGTCGTTCATCAGGTGGTCCCCGTCCATAGATGAGGTGCGCGTGACGCACGTTCTACCCGACACTGGTACCCGTGACACCGGGGCACACCACCGGGTCCTCGATCACCCGGGCGCTCCGGGTCGTCGAGGCGGTCGCCGCCGCGGGCGATGGCGTCACGGCCAAGGCCATCGCCCGGCGCCTCGGTGCCCCGCTCCCCACCGTCTACCGCGCGCTCGGCACGCTCGTCGAGGAGGGCTACCTCGTCCGGCTGCACGACGTGCGTGGCTACGGCCTCGGCTACCGCGTCGCGGAGCTGCACCGCGGCCTCACCGAGCAGGTCCGCCCGCCGGCTCCCGTGCGGGCCGTGCTTCACGAGGTGCACGCCACCACCGGGGCCGCGGCGTATCTCGCCGTGTTCCGCGACGTCGACGTCGTGGTGGCGCACATCGACGACTGCACCGACCACCCGCGCCCCGCGCCGATGCGTGTCGGCGAGCCCACCGAGCCGCACGCCGTCGCCGCGGGAAAGGTGATGCTGGCGGGCATGCGTCCCGGACGGCTGGCGGAGCTCATCGGGCGCCGCGGGATGCCCCGGCTCGCCCCGCAGACGGTGAGCGATCGCAGGGCCCTGGACCGGGAGCTCATGCGGATCCGGTCCGACGGCGCCGCCGTGGAGGTGGAGGAGTACCAGCCGGGTGTGGCCGGGGTCGCCGCTCCCGTCCGTGGCCCCGGAGGTGAGGTCACCGCGGCGCTCGGCGTGTCGGTGACGCGTGCGGACTTCGCCGACCGGCGGTGGGAGCTCGAACGGGTGGTGCGCCACGCTGCCGCCCGCGTGGCGACCGCCGCGCCACGTCCGGAGTGACGTGGGTCAGCGCAGCGCGGCGACGTACTGGTCGAGGTAGGGCAGCACCACGTCGGTGCCACCATCCGGCAGCAGGAACAGCACGCGGTGGATGCCGGCGCGCTCGGCGGCCTGCATCACCAGCTTGTCGACGTCGCCTGCGAAGAGCGTGACCGTGATGTCCTCGCGGTCCGCGTCGCCCGCCCGGCTGCGCAGCTCGGCGATCCGTGGCGCGAGCGCCTCGACTTCGTCGGGAGTGGTGCCGCGCGGGAGCCACGCGTCGCCGTGCTCCAGCACCCGGTCGAGCACCGTCGGGCCCTCACCGCCGATCAGGATCGGAGGCGCGCTCGCCGGCTT
>DASYES010000833.1:0-6889 GCA_036498885.1 Pseudonocardia sp. | reverse complement strand
AATGAAACGGCAAAACAGAACCAGTCAAGTCACAGAAAAACACACCAAAGATCTACACGACTAGTGAACGCATAGGGTCGGACGTCGTGCGTGTCGTGCTGGCTTCCGCTTCCCCCGCCCGGCTGTCGGTCCTGCGAGCGGCAGGGCTGGACCCGATCGTCGAGGTGGCGGACGTCGACGAGGAGGCGCTGCTCACCACCGTGCCGCACGCGTCACCGGGCGAGAAGGTCACCACACTCTCGGGCGCGAAGGCCATCACCGTTGCCCGCCGGATCACCGACGCGCACCCGGACGCCGTCGTCATCGGCTGCGACTCGATGCTGTACGTCAACTCCGAGCTCGTCGGCAAGCCCGCCGACGTCGAGACGGCCCGGCGGCGCTGGCGGGCCATGGCGGGACGCTCCGGGGAGCTGGTCACCGGCCACACCGTGCTGCGGATGGCCGACGGGGAGATCGACCGAGTCGCCGAGGGGCACGCGGTCACGGTCGTCCGGTTCGCCGAGCCGACCGACGCCGAGCTCGACGCCTACCTCGCCACACGCGAACCGCTCGCGGTGGCCGGAGCCTTCACCCTCGACGGGCTGGGCGGCTGGTTCGTCGAGGGCATCGACGGCGACCCGTCGAACGTCATAGGGATCAGCCTCCCTTTAACACGCCGCCTGCTGAGCGCAGTAGGGATAGACGTAACAGACTTGTGGACACGCTTTTGAGAGCCGTAGTGCCGCCTCGGGAATAACGTTGCAGCGTGGGTTATCACGACGACGCTTTTGCCGCTTTCCGGCGGGGTGAGACAGATCTCGTGGAGCAGCTGAGTCGGCGCGAGCTCGCGCGAGCTCGCGCGTCCTCCGACGTGGCCACCGAGGTGGAAGCGCTCTGCATGCTGGCCAGGGTGGCCGTGCGCGACGGCGACGTGCCCGAGGCCGAGCGGTTGGGTCGGGTGGCCCGGGCGCTCGCGCGTAGCACGGGCGAAAGGCGACTCGAGCGCGCTCCCACCCACATCTTGGCGGGCTGTGCGCGGATCTCGGGCAATCTCGCTTTCGCGCGCACGCTCTATCAGGAGAGCATCTCCCTCAACGAGACTTTCGGCGAATGGCGCATGGTGGTGGTGGAACTCCACAACCTGGCATACATCGAGCTGCACGCGGGCGACGTCGATCGCGCCCGGGAGCTGTTCACCACGGCCCGTATGCGGACGGTGGCACAGGACATCGACGACATGCTGCCGTACGTCGCACTCGACACCGCTGTGATGGCCGCCGTCGACGGCGACCATCAGCGGGCCACCCGGCTTCTCGCTGCGCTCGACAACACGCTTCGCGCAGCCGGACAGATCCTCGACCCGGACGACTCGATCGAGCAGACAACCCTCCGGGAGGAGCTGGTCACCACGCTCGGGCGAAAGTCGTTCGAGGCCCTGTACGCGACGGGGGCGAGCCTCGGGCTCCGCGACGCGCTCGACGTGTGAACACCGTTACAGCACCCCCGCGGGCGGGACTAACCTGAACGCATGGCGCTGCCCAACGACACCGACCCCAAGCTCGCCGAGTACGCCCACCCCGAGCGGCTGGTCACCACCGAGTGGCTCGCGCAGAACCTCGGGAGTGAGGGCCTCGTCGTCGTCGAGTCCGACGAGGACGTCCTCCTCTACGACACCGGGCACATCCCCGGCGCGGTCAAGGTCGACTGGCACACGGAGCTCAACGACCCGGTCACCCGCGACTACGTCGACGGCGAGCGATTCGCCGAGCTCTGCGGCGAACGCGGCATCACACGCGACAGCACCGTCGTCTTCTACGGCGACCGGAACAACTGGTGGGCCACCTACGCGCTCTGGGTGTTCGCGCTGTTCGGCCACCCGGACGTGCGCATCCTCGACGGCGGGCGGGCCAAGTGGGTCGCCGAGGGCCGCGAGATGACCACCGAGGCCGCGAAGCCTGCCCAGGTCGACTACCCGGTGATCGAGCGCGACGACGCCACGATCCGCGCGTTCAAGGACGACGTCCTCGCTCACCTGGGCAGGCCGCTCGTCGACGTCCGTTCACCGGGCGAGTACTCCGGCGAGCTGCTGCACATGCCCGACTACCCGCAGGAAGGCGCCGTGCGCGGCGGCCACATCCCGGGGGCGGCGAGCGTGCCGTGGGCTCGCGCCGCGGCCGAGGACGCCACCTTCAAGACGCGCGGCGACCTGGAGGCCATCTACCTGCAGGAGCAGGGGCTCTCCGCCGACGACGACGTCATCGCCTACTGCCGCATCGGCGAGCGCTCCAGCCACACGTGGTTCGTCCTCACGCACCTGCTGGGCTTCAGCCGGGTGCGCAACTACGACGGCAGCTGGACGGAGTGGGGCAACACCGTGCGCGTGCCGATCGTCCAGGGATCGGAGCGCGGCTCGGTATGACTCTCCCCCCACAGCTCGCCGAGCTGGTCGAGGACTTCTCTGAGGTCGGGCCGAAGGACCGGCTGCAGCTGCTCCTGGAACTGTCCCAGGAGCTGCCGGCGCTCCCTGAGCGCTACGCCGACGCGGCCGACACGATGGAGCAGGTGCACGAGTGCCAGTCGCCACTGTTCCTGGCGGTGGAGGTCGAGCCCGCGGGCGATCGCACGGTGCACCTGTTCTTCTCGGCTCCGCCCGAGGCGCCCACCACACGCGGGTTCGCCTCGATCATGCAAACCGGGCTGGACGGCGAACCCGCTGCCGACGTGCTGGCGGTGCCTGATGACTTCTACACGCAGCTCGGGCTCGCCCAGGCCGTCAGCCCGCTGCGGCTGCGCGGGATGGCGGCGATGCTCAGCAGGATCAAGAACCAGGTGCGAATGGCCACCGCCGCAGCCTGACTAGGCAACCTCAAGTCCTGGTCAAGAAGGTTTCCTGCGCAGCGTGAGGGTGACAACACTGTGAGGCGTCTCATAAGGACGGCTCAGGAGGTGTGCGGTGACCCTCGAAGCAACAGCTGAGACGTGGGGCATCAGCGGTCCGACGTTCCTGCTGGCCTATCTCGTGCTCGCCGTGGCGGTGTGGATCGCCGGCACCCAGACGCGCCGGATGCTGGCCGACCCACGGTCCACCGCTCCGGCCGCCGACGTCACGACCCACCCACACGACGTCGCGTACCTGAACGGTGGGGCCGAGCTCGCGGTGTTCTCGGCGCTGAGCTCGATGCACCTGCGCGGCACGATCGCGTCCTCGCGTGGCGCCGTCCAGTCCGCCGGCCGGCTCGATCCCGGTACCGACGGGTTGGAGCGCGCCATCCACTTCACCGCCAGGGGCGAGGTGCGCCGCAGCCGGTTGCCGTTTCACCGCCCCGTCATGACCGCCCTGTCCGAGATCGAGGAGCGGCTGGTCGGTGCTGGTCTGCTGCTCTCGGAGGAGCAGCGGCTCCGCATCCGGCGCGTCGGGGTGTGGATGCTGGCGGTCGCCGTCCTCGGTCTGGTGCGCGTGCTCGCCGGGGTGGCGGAGGCCAAGCCCGTTGGGTTCCTCGTCGCGGCGCTCGTCGCCGTCGCGCTCGTGGCCGTCGTGCAGCTCGCACGGGCCCCGCGACGCACGCGCCGCGGTGACCGGATGCTCGCGACATTGCGCGTCGAACACCACCTGCTCTCGCCCGAGGTGAAACCCGACTGGTCGGTCCACGGACCGGTCGGCGCCGCGCTGGGCGTCGGGATCTTCGGGATGGGCGCGCTGTGGGCATCCGACCCCGCATTCGCCGACGAGCTCGCCGCCCAACGAGTCGCTGCGGGCAGCTCCGGTGGCCCGGGTGGCGACGGAGGCGCCGGGGTCAGCAGCTGCGGTGGCGGCGGGAGCGACAGCGGAGGTGGCGGGGGCTGCGGCGGAGGCGGGGGCTGCGGTGGCTGAGACGGCCGCGCCGCTGCCCGCGGGCGTCGGCATCGGCTGGCGACCGGAGATCGCCGGCTGGGTGGCCGGCCGCATCGCGCCGGCGTTCTGCGAGGTCATCGCCGAATCCATCGCTCCAGCAGCTACCCCTCGGGGGGTGGTGGAGCTGCGGGAGCGAGGGATTCCGGTCGTGCCGCACGGCGTCCGGCTCTCGCTCGGGAGCACCGAGCCCGTCGAGGACCGCCGCGTGGCACACCTCGCGGCCTGCGCCGCTGCCCTGCAGGCCCCGTTGGTGAGCGAGCACGTCGCGTTCGTCCGGGCGGGCGGCCGTGAGGTCGGCCACCTGCTCCCGGTGCCGCGCACCCGCGAGGCGCTGAACGTGCTCACCGGCAACATCCGGCGCACGCAGGCCGAGCTCGACGTCCCGCTCGCGCTCGAGCCGATCGCGGCGCTGTTCGACTGGCCCGACGACGAGTACACCGAACCCGACTTCCTCACCGCCCTGCTGGAGCGCACCGGCGCGGTGCTCCTGCTCGACGTGGCCAACGTGTACGCCAACGCCGTCAACCGCGGGCAGGACCCGGAAGCCGTGCTCGACCGGTTCCCGCTGGAACGCGTCGCCTACGTCCACGTGGCCGGAGGCGCGGAACATCCCGACGACCCCGGCCTCTACCACGACACCCACACCCACCCGGTGCCCTCAGCAGTGTTGGGCCTGGTCGAACTGCTCGTCGAACGGACGGCCGCGGCGCCGCCGATCATGCTCGAACGCGACGGCCGCTACCCGCCCGCCGCCGAGCTGGAAGCCGAGCTCGACGCGATCGCGGTGGCGGCGGGGCACCTGGCGGTGGTGCGGTGACGCCCGAGTCCAGCGGTGCGGCCGAGCGATCCGGCCTCGCGGCCCGACAGGCCGAGCTCGTGGCGGCGCTCATCGCCGGCGGGGCCGCCCCACCCGGCTTCGACGCCGCCCGGCTCGACGCCGCCCGGCGAGCCCTGGTGCGCAAACGCGCGGATGAGGCAGCGAAGGCGTGGCCCCTGCTGGCCGCGTCCTGCGGTGCGGACTGGCAGCGCGCCTTCGCCGCCCACCGCGCCGGCCACGAGCCGGTCGGAGCGCTGCGCGACGGCTGGGACGTGGCCCGGGCCCTGCACCGGCGTGGTGAGCTGAACAGCGGGGCCGCAGCTGAGCTCGCCGAACGTGAGTCCGCCTTCCGCTACGACGGACAGGGCGCCCCGCACCCTCGCCGCGGCGTCCGCTTCCGCCGGTCCGTCGCGAAGCTGCTCGCCCGACGTTGAGGGCGATCTCTCGCTATTGCCGGGAGCGGCCGCATGGATCATCCACGCCCCACCTCTAAACTCCTCAGTAACAACGGAGCCGGGCACCCGGTACAGCACCACCACGAGGAGGCCGACCGTGGCGCGCTTGAGCAAGGTTCTCGTCGCGAACCGTGGGGAGATCGCCGTTCGCGTCATCAGGGCCTGCCGGGACGCCGGACTGGCGAGCGTTGCCGTGTACGCCGACCCCGACCGCGATGCCCCGTTCGTGCGGCTGGCCGACGAGGCGTTCGCCCTCGGCGGCACCAGCGCGGCCGACTCCTACCTCGTGTTCGACAAGCTGCTCGACGTCGCGAAGCGCTCCGGCGCCGACGCCGTCCACCCGGGATACGGCTTCCTCAGCGAGAACGCCGACTTCGCGCAGGCCGTCATCGATGCGGGACTCACGTGGATCGGCCCCACCCCGCAGGCCATCCGCGACCTCGGCGACAAGGTCACCGCCCGGCACATCGCCACCCGGGCGGGCGCACCGCTCGTGCCCGGCACCGACGAGCCGGTGAGCGGGGCCGAGGAGGTCGAGGCCTTTGCGGAGGAGCACGGGCTCCCCGTCGCGATCAAGGCCGCGTTCGGTGGCGGCGGTCGCGGCATGAAGGTGGCGCGGGAGAAGAAGGACATCGCCGAGCTCTACGAGTCGGCCGTCCGCGAGGCCGTTGCGGCATTCGGCAGGGGCGAGTGCTTCGTCGAGCGCTACCTGGACAAGCCGCGCCACGTCGAGGCCCAGGTGCTGGCCGACACCCACGGCAATGTGATCGTGGTCGGCACGCGCGACTGCTCGTTGCAGCGCCGGTTCCAGAAGCTCGTGGAGGAGGCGCCCGCCCCATTCCTCACCGACGAGCAGCGCAGCACGATCCACGAGGCGGCCAAGGCCATCTGCAAGGAGGCCGGCTACCACGGAGCCGGCACCGTGGAGTTCCTCGTCGGGCAGGACGGGTTGATCTCGTTCCTCGAGGTCAACACGCGGCTCCAGGTGGAGCACCCTGTTTCGGAGGAGACGAGCGGGCTCGACCTCGTGCGTGAGCAGTTCCGCATCGCCGAGGGCGAGGTGCTCAACCTGCTCGAGGACCCGCAGCCGCGCGGGCACTCCATCGAGTTCCGGATCAACGGCGAGGACGCCGGCCGCAACTTCCTGCCCGCACCGGGCACCGTGACGTCGATCTCCCTCCCTGCAGGCCCCGGGGTGCGGGTCGACGCCGGGGTCGAGTCGGGCTCGGTGATCGGCGGCCAGTTCGACTCGCTGCTGGCCAAGCTCATCGTCACGGGCTCGGACCGCGCCCAGGCGCTGGAGCGGTCGCGCCGCGCGCTGGCCGAGTTCCAGGTCGAGGGCATGGCGACCGTGCTGCCCTTCCACCGGCTCGTCGTGGAGGACCCGGCGTTCGCCGCCACCGAGGAGGAGGGCTTCACCGTCCACACGCGGTGGATCGAGACGGAGTGGAACAACATCGTCGCGCCCTTCGAGGGCGGTGCGGACGCCGAGGAGGACACGGGCCCGCGGCAGACCGTCGTCGTCGAGGTCGGCGGACGCCGGCTGGAGGTCTCGCTGCCCGGTGACCTCGCCGTCGGCGGAGGCGGGGGTGCCACGGCCAAGGCGGCGCCCCGCAAGCGCGGCAGCGGCCGCGGTGGCGCGAAGGTGTCCGGTGACGCGGTGACGGCGCCCATGCAGGGCACGATCATCAAGGTCGCGGTGACCGACGGCGACACCGTCTCGGCAGGCGACCTCGTCGTCGTGCT
>DASYES010000832.1:0-3299 GCA_036498885.1 Pseudonocardia sp. | reverse complement strand
CGGGCCCTGTTCGGCTCGACCAGCCGGCAGGTGCTGCGCCGCAGCACCGTGCCCGTGACGATCGTCTCTCCTCACATCACCCTTCCAAAGGACACCGAATCCCACGCCACGACAGGGCAGGAATCCGCCGCACCGGCCGCGACCGGCGCGAACCTCGACCCCCACGACCGCAGCCAGCTCTGGTGACCGTCGGGCCGGCGCCGGGCTGAGCGAAAACGTCAAGGCAGGTCTCTGCTCCAGACGGGTTCCACTCCCGCCCACTCCTGCTCCCAGCGGCGTGCGTTCCAGCTTCCAATGAGGATGCGCACGGTGTACCAGCAGGCGAGGAGGACGGTGCCTCCTGCAACCAGCACACCGACCACGGCCAGGATCGCCGCCACCACCACGTTCTCCGCTCGCGTTGGTGGGGCAGCGATGGCGCCAGAGCGATCCACCCAGATGTCGACGTGCTCTCCTGCCACGGCCGCGCGCCTGACGATGACTCCACCTGTGTGCTGCACGCCATCGCGGTCCGGCCACCGGGCCTGCGCTCGAATGGGAATGTCGCCGCCGCGCTCGCCCTTCACGATCACCACGTCCTCGAGCAGCACGGCCCGGACCTGCATCCTGCTGACGCTCTCGATCCGCGCGCGCTCGATTTGCTGCCCGTGCACCACGAGGCCCGTCAGCCCGGCCACGATGATCAAGACGAGGGCCACTGCCGTGAGGAACCAGGCAGCCACGTCCTCGACACGATCGGTGCCTCGCCGCGGCAACCGCTGGCTCTCGGGCGGCCGGCGCGGATCAGGGCGCATCCTGATCATCCCCTTCTGGGGACGGGACAACAGCGACCGGGCACGGTGCGTGGTGCAGGAGCAGCGTACTGACCGATCCGAGGAACGACCCGGCGGACTCACTCCATCCACGCGATCCGACGACGACGAGCCGCGCGCCGGCCGCCTCCTCGAGCAAGCTTCTGGCGGGATGGCCACGGGTGACCACGCACTCGACGCGGACATCGGAGTACTTCTCCGCCCACACCGCCAACAGCTCGGCCAGCAGCTGCCGTGCGTCGGCCTGGATGGCGTCCCAGTCGTACGGCAGCGCCGACGCCGACTCTGGCAGCAGGTTCCACCAGGTGTGTACAGCCACCAACGGCACCTGCCGAGCCGCGGCGGCCTCGAACGCGAACGCGACCGCCTCGGCGCTCGTCGGGGAGCCGTCGACACCGACAACCACCGGCAGCGAAGGAACCGCGGACGGGGCCTGCTCGATGCCCCGAACAACCACCACGGGGCACGCCGCCTGGGCGGCGAGCGCGACGGTCACCGAGCCGGTGTGCAACCCCTCCACCTGGCGCAGCCCGCCATCACCGACCACGACGAACTGCGCATGCCGCGCCTCGCAACGCAGCACGGCGTGCGGCGAACCGACCATGACCTGGTGATCGATCTCGACCGTCGGGTTCTCCCGCTGGACGACCGCGACCGCGGCGCGCAGACGAACCTCCGTCCGCTCGAGAAGGTTCTCCCGGTACCTCTCGCGTAGCCGCGACTGCACGATACTGTCCTCCGGGACCGAGGCGAGCGCGCTCACCAGTCGAAGCGGAACGTCGCGGCACTCGGCTTCGGCCGCGGCCCACCGCACGGCCAGCAGCGCCTGCTCCGACCCGTCGACGCCGACCACGATCTTCCGGCCCGGCGGCTGTCCGCGCATCGTGGTACCTCCCCTGATCGCTGCTCGATAACGTCCCGGCGAGCGGCGATCGGCGGCAGCGGCTCTCGACCCTCGTCGGCGGGCCATTCGACCTGGGATCAGGGCCCACGGGGCACCCTGCCGCAGGAGACCGCGCCGATCTTGGAATCGCCCGGCGCGGGCATGCCCGCGTGCCGGCCCCGGTGGCTGACCGTCGGGCCGAGTGGCCCCCTGCGGAAGGGACCAGCGCCGCTGGTCGGGCGTACCGCAGAAGGCGAGGGTCGAGGGTGTCCGGGATCGCGCCTGGGCCCTCCGCTGATCACCAGGAGCAGCAATGATCGTCGGCCACGTGGACCAACGCACCGTGCGAAGCGCGCTCGAGCTGGCAAGCAGGGCACCGTCAGTGCACAACAGCCAGCCCTGGCGCTGGTGCCTCGGGCCGACGAGCATCCACCTCTATGCGGACCGGCGCCGGTGGTTGCCGGCGACAGACGCCGAGGGTCGCGACCTGATCGTGAGCTGCGGCGCCGCGCTCCACCACCTGCGCGTCGCCCTCGGCGCCGCCGGGATCTCGACGTCGGTGCACCGGCTGCCGAACCCCGGTCAGCCCGACCACCTCGCCGCGGTGAAAATGCGCCACGGCGCGCCGGCCGACGCGGAGGTCGACCTTGCGGGAGCCATCGCCCGTCGGCGTACCGACCGTCGCCGGTTCGGAAACTGGGAAGTCCCTGACGGGTTCCTGCAGGAGCTGGTGACGCGTGCCGCCGAGCACGGCGCGCTGCTCCGCCCCATCACCGGAGGCCGGGCGAGGTCGGTGCTGATCGATGCCATCCGCGAGGCGGCCGAGACGCAGGAGACGTCGTCTGCCTACTGGACCGAGACCGCCTTGTGGAGCGGGCGGCACGCGGACGTCGAGGGCGTGCCTGCCGCCAACCTTCTGCGGGCCGTCTGCGCCGACACTGCGCGACGGTTCAGCGAGGGGCTCATCGAGGAGGCCGACACCGGCGAGCCGGACGGCGCTGTCCTCCTGGTGCTGGGCACCGCCTCTGACGATCCGCTCTCCCAGCTTCGTGCCGGGGAGGCGCTGAGCGCCGTGCTGCTGTACGCCACCGAGTTCGGCCTGGCGACGTGTCCGCTCAGCCAGCCTCTGGAGGTCGGGACGAGCAGGCACGTCCTCCAGGAGGACGTGCTCGACGGCGCAGTCTGTCCACAACTGGTGCTGCGTGTGGGCTGGCCACCGGTCGGCCCACCGCTCCCACCGACACCTCGTCGCCCGATCGACGACATGATCGAACCCCTGCCCCTCTGAACCTCATCGGCCGCCCTGCACCTCCGTCGGAGGAAGGTCGTTATGACGACTGCCCGATCCACGACGTCCCCGCACACGGCGTTCCGCTCGCGTCCCACACGAACCGATGGTGTCCTCATCGTGGCCGGCGCAGGTGACGTGCCGGACTGGGTGGTGAGGTGGTGCCGGGAGTCCGGACGTGAGCTGCGTCGGCGGTCCGAACTGCCATCCGTGGCCGGCAAACCCCCAACCACAGCCAAGGGGGGCAATGCCATCGCCGCCATCGCGGAGGCAGCGGGCACCGGCGCCACGGTCCTGACCCTGTCCGAACCGGACT
>DASYES010000831.1:0-13499 GCA_036498885.1 Pseudonocardia sp. | reverse complement strand
GGAGCTCGCGCAACTCAAGCACTTCATCCGGGACCAGCGGCCGGTGCTGGTGGGGGTCGGGGCCGGGGCGGACGTGCTGCTCGCGGCCGGATACCGGCCGCAGCTCATCGTCGGCGACCCGAGCGAGGTGTCCACCGAGGCGCTCACCTGCGGCGCCGACGTCGTCGTCCCGGCGTTCGCCGACGGTCACGCGCCGGGCCTGCACCGCGTGCAGGATCTCGGGGCCGGGGCGGTGACGTTCCCGAGCACGGCGAACGCCGAAGACCTCGCGTTGCTGATCGCCGCGCACGACGGTGCGTCGCTGGTGGTCACCGTGGGGCTGTCGGCGAGCATGGCCGAGTTCCTCGATCGCGGGCGTTCGGGAAGCAACGCCTCGACGTTCCTCACGCGGTTGCAGCTCGGCGGCATCCTCGTCGACGGTCGGGTGATCGCCACGCTCTACCGCAGCCGCATGACGTCAGGGGCGATCCTGCTGATGGTCGTCGCCGCGCTGGTGGCGCTCGCCACCGCCCTGCTCGTGTCGCACGCGGGGGATGCCGCAGTGACGTGGTTGACCCAGAGCTGGCGAGCGCTCCTCGATTACGTCATGGGATGGCTGCGGTGATCTCCCTTCGCTACCACGCGGTGTCGATCGGCGCCGTGTTCCTCGCGCTCGCGGTCGGCGTCGTGCTGGGCGCGAGCGGTGTGTCGGACCGGTTGCTCTCGGCCGTCGCCGCCCGGGCCGACGACCTGGGCGGTCAGGTCCAGACGCTGACGGTGCAGCGTGACGCCTTGGCCGCCGCTCAGCGCGGCGCAGACGAGTTCGCGCGGCGCACCGGGCCGGCGGCGGTCCGGGGGTTGCTGCAGGGCCGCACCGTCGCGCTGGTGACCTCGGGTGCCGACCCCGCCGACCGCGACGCCGTGCGGGCCCTGCTCGCCCCGTCCGGAGCCACCGTGGGCGGCGAGATCGCCCTGACCGACGCCGTCGGCGACCCCGCGCGTGCCGACCAGCTCCGTGAGCTCACCTCGCAGCTGCTGCCGACCGGGGCGCAGCTGCCGGCGGCGTCCGACACCGGGAGCCTGGTGGGTGGTCTCCTGGGCGGTGTCCTGCTGAAGTCGTCAGGGCAGGTCACGCCGGAGCAGGCCGATGCGGTGCTCACCGGGCTCATGTCCAGCGGGTTCGTCACGCCGGGGGAACGGCCTCGCCCGGCCGACCTGGTGCTCGTGCTCACCGGCGGCTCCGTCCCGGGCATCGACGGCGCCGACGCAGCCGCCGTCACGGCGCGCCTGGCGGCGCAGCTCGATCGGGCCGGAGGTGGTGCGGTGCTGGCGGGCCGCACGGGTTCGGCCGACGCGACGGGGCCCGTCGGGGTGGCCAGGGCCGACCCGAACGTCACCGCCTCGCTCTCCACGGTCGACGACGTGCAGACCGGCGCCGGTCAGGTCTCGGCGGTGCTGGCGCTGCGGGAGCAGCTCGACGGGCGCGCGGGGCGCTACGGCACCGCCACGACGGCCGCCGACGGCGCCGCGCCGTCGGCGTGACGCCCGATCACGGTGGGCGGTCGGACGCTCACCTGTGGTGATGATCCCACCGCAAACGGGGCGAAGTGTGTCGCACCAGGCGGGTAGGAGCGGCCAGCGCGGCGCGTCATATGTACCCTGAAACCCCGTGCAGCCTCGCGCGACGCGTCATCTGTTCGTCACCGGCGGGGTCGCGTCCTCGCTGGGTAAGGGTCTGACCGCCTCGAGCCTCGGGCAATTGCTCACGTCTCGCGGCCTCCGGGTCATCATGCAGAAACTGGATCCCTATCTGAACGTGGATCCGGGCACGATGAACCCCTTCCAGCACGGCGAGGTCTTCGTCACCGAGGACGGCGCCGAAACCGACCTCGACATCGGCCACTACGAGCGCTTCCTCGACCGCAACCTCCACGGCAACGCCAACGTCACCACTGGCCAGGTCTACTCGTCCGTGATCGCCAAGGAGCGCCGCGGCGAGTACCTCGGCGACACGGTCCAGGTCATCCCGCACATCACCAACGAGATCAAGGACCGCATCCTCGCCATGGGCGAGCCCGACGACGACGGGATCACGCCCGACATCGTGATCACCGAGGTGGGTGGCACGGTCGGCGACATCGAGTCGCTGCCGTTCCTGGAGGCGGTCCGCCAGGTCCGTCACGACGTGGGCCGGGACAACTGCTTCTTCCTGCACGTCTCGCTGGTGCCCTACCTCGCGCCGTCGGGAGAGCTCAAGACGAAGCCGACGCAGCACTCGGTGGCGGCCCTGCGCAACATCGGTATCCAGCCCGACGCGCTGGTGCTGCGCGCCGACCGGGAGATCCCCGACGACATGAAGCGCAAGATCAGCCTCATGTGCGACGTGGAGACCGACGGCGTCGTCGCGGCCCCCGACGCGCCCTCGATCTACGACATCCCCCGCGTGCTGCACCGGGAGGGGCTCGACGCCTACGTGGTGCGCAGGCTCTCGCTGCCCTTCCGGGACGTCGACTGGACGGTGTGGGGCGACCTGCTCGACCGCGTCCACCATCCCAATGAGACGGCGCGGATCGCGCTCGTCGGCAAGTACGTCGACCTCCCCGACGCCTATCTCTCGGTCACGGAGGCGCTGCGGGCGGGCGGCTTCGCCCACCGCGCGCGCGTCGAGATCGTGTGGGTGCAGTCCGACGAGTGCCGCACCCCCGCAGGTGCGGCGGCCGCGCTGGAGGGCATGGACGGTGTCCTGATTCCCGGCGGCTTCGGTGTACGCGGGATCGAGGGCAAGCTCGGCGCCGTCCGGCACGCCCGGACGCGCCGCATCCCCGTCCTCGGCCTGTGCCTCGGCTTGCAGTGCATGGTGATCGAGGCAGCGCGCTCGCTCGCGAACCTGAGCGACGCCAACTCCAGCGAGTTCGACGAGCGCACCCCGCACCCGGTGATCTCGACGATGGCCGACCAGCGTGACGTCGTCGCGGGCCAGCGCGATATGGGCGGCACGATGCGGCTCGGGGCCTACCCCGCCACCCTCGGTGCCGGCACCGTGGTCGCGGGGGCGTACGGCACCCGGGAGGTGTCGGAGCGCCACCGGCACCGGTACGAGGTCAACAACGCCTATCGGAAGCGGTTGGAGGAGGCCGGCCTGGTGTTCGGCGGCACCTCGCCGGACGGCACGCTGGTGGAGTTCGTCGAACTGCCGGTCGACGTCCACCCGTTCTTCGTCGGCACCCAGGCGCACCCCGAGCTCAAGAGCCGCCCGACGCGTCCGCACCCGCTGTTCAGCGCGTTCGTACGGGCCGCTCTCGACTACCGGGCCGCCGACCGGCTGCCGGTGGAGCTGCCCGCCCGCGAACGCGCCGTAGCCGGGGTCAACGGAGCGCCGTCATGACCGCCCCGCGTCACGACTTCCCGGTCAAGGCGAGCAATGACATCTACACCGGCGCGGTGATGGCGTTGCGGGCCGACGAGGTGGTGATGCCCGGCGGGGGCGTCGCCGTCCGGGAGATCCTGGAGCACCCGGGAGCCGTCGCGATCGCCGCCCTGGACGCCGACGACCGGTTGATGGTGATCCACCAGTACCGCCACCCCGTGGGACGGCGGCTCTGGGAGCTGCCCGCAGGCCTGCTCGACGTCGACGGGGAGAACCCGCTCGACACCGCGAAGCGGGAACTCGCGGAAGAGGCCGGTCTGGCCGCCGCCGAGTGGTCCACGCTGGTCGACGTCGTGGCCTCGCCGGGCTTCTCCGACGAGGCGGTGCGGGTGTACCTCGCGCGCGACCTCACCGATGTGGGCCGCCCGGAGCTGGGGGACGACGAGGAGGCCGACCTGTCCACCCGCTGGATCTCGCTGTCCGTCGCGGTGCGGATGGTGCTCTCGGGCACGATCGTCAACGGGGCGACGGTGGCGGGAGTGCTCGCCGCTCATGCCATCTCCGGTGCGCCCGCGGCGGCACGGCCCGCGGACGCTCCGTGGCAGGACCGGCCCACGCGCTTTGCCGAGCGGAAGCACCAGAAGGGGTGAGGGTCGCGACGGATCAGGGGCGCAGGGGACGTCCGTGCGGGTCGGTGGGGTGTCCGGCGAGGATCACGATGCCGTCGATGAACGCCCAGAGCACGCCGATGCCGATGAACGACAGCAGAAGCTGCGCGATCGCGATCCCCGTGTGGCCGCTGTAGAACCGCCCGATCCCGAACGGCAGCAGTAGTTGGAGCACGCCGGCCACGACCTTGTACCGATCGGAGTAGGGCATCCCGGTCGTCGGCTCGCGTCCGTACGGCGCGGCGACGTCGTGCGGGGAGCGGGGAGCGGGCGCGGCGACCGTGGGCGGTGCCGGTAGCACGGCGGTGGTCTGCTCGTCGCGGGGGAGATCCTCGAAGAGCGGCACGAGATCATCGCTGGTACGGGCGGCGTACGCGGCGGTCGTGCGCTCGTCGTACTCCTCGTGGTCGAGCCGGCCCTGTGCGTAGTGCTCCCCGAGGGCGCGCACGGCCGCTTCCCGTTCCGCATTGCCGATGCGCATGGGACGGGGGCCGGGCGTGCTCATGTCAACAACGGTACCGGTGGTTTGCGCCTCTACGCCCGGAGACGCGCTGCACGGGGCTTTCGGCCGGATTGACGCACCCGGGCGACCCGCACCCGGATTTCGGGCGGCTCGCGCTCGGAATTCGGGCGACTCGCGGGGCTGTCAGACGGCCTCCAGCCAGGACGGCCAGCGCTGGTCGGCGATCTTCATCCGGCACCGCATGAGCTTCCAGAGCCCGTACTTGTGGTAGTCGAAGTCCCATGCCGGGTTCAGCCTGCTCTGCACGCATCCCCACAGGCCCCACTTGAGGTCGGCCAGCGCGGTGAACAGCTGCACCCGCGCCGTCAGAGGCCGCCCGGCGGAGCCGTAGTACGCCTCGATGAGCTCCGGGATCTGCCGTTCGCCGTAGGACATCTCGGTGACCAGCAGGGCCAGCTCGTAAGCGCGGTCGTTGTTGGACGCGAACTCGAAGTCGATCATCTTCATCGGCAGGGCATCTCCCCCGGTGCCTATCAGGAAGTTGCCGGGCTTGGAGTCGTTGTGGCACGGGACGAGGTCCAGGCCCGTGGTCTCGAGCGCGTTCCTGGCCGCCACGTACCCGGTGAGGATCGGGTCCATGTCCGCAGGCAGGGAGGCGCTCAGCTCCCTGAGCTGGTCCAGGTGTTCGTCGATCATGTCGAAGACCGTCTTGGTGAGGGAGAGCGGCTCGGCCGAGTGCAGCGTCCGGTGGAGCGCGATCACCTGGTGCGCGAGCCCGGGCTGCTTGAAGTCGCCGGTGGTGCAGGCCCGGTAGTCCTCGAGGAACTCGACCACCTCGACTCCGCTGCCCGGGTCGAAGAGCACCGTCCGCGGCCCGATCCCCAAGTTGTCCGCCTGCCGGGCCGCCTGGTTCGCGACCTCGCGGTCGATGAAGGCCTCGCTGCCTGCGCCGGGGATCTTCATGAAGTACCGGTTGGGCGCGCCCTCCACCGTGAGGCGCCAGTTGCTGTTCTGCAGGCCACCCGCGACCGGTGCGTACCGGATCTGCCTGCCGGACCAGGCCGTGATGGCGCTCAGCGCCTTCTCCACCGCGCGTTCGGCGTCGGTGCGGGCCGAGCCGACGATGCGGCCCACGGTGTCGTCAGTCATTCACACGCCGCCCTCTAGAGGTTCCGCAGCCGGTCGTCGAAATGCGGGTCGTGCAGGCCCGCCCGGGCGCGCAGGAACTGCCAGTCGGAGAACTTCGCGTACTCGTGGGTGCCCGGGCGCGCGGCGTCGGCGTAGGCGCCGACGAGGCCCCAGCGGACCGAGTCGGCGATGCCGTAGATGCGGCACCGGTCGAACAGGGCGTCGTCCGAGGTTCCCCAGTACATCTCGAACACCGCCCGGGCGTCGACGCCGGACGGACGCAGCTCCTGCAGGAGCACACCGAGGTCCTGCAGCGGGTCCATGAGCGCGGCGCAGTCCCAGTCGAGGAGGCGAAGGCTCCCGTCCCCGTGCGTGATGAGGACGTTCGAGACATTGCCGTCGCCGTGGCAGGGCACGAGGTCATAGCCGCTCGCGGCGATGCGCTCCTCGGCCGGGCGGAGCATGCGCGCCATCCACGGGAAGTCGTCGGGCAGCGCGCCGCCGGCGTCGACGACGAGCCGGTGTGCGTCGCGTATGTCGTCGAAGACCGTGGCACGCCGGGTGCAGCCGGGCAGCCCGTGCACCTTCCGCCGTAGCGCAACGAGTTGCTCGACGCGGTCGAGGTCATCGAACCGGTCGAGTGTGGCGGTGGCGGCGAGCCCGGTGAGGTCCTCCATCACGAGCAGACCGCGGTCCGCCTCGGCGAGGTGGACCCGGGGGCCGATTCCGGCGTTGCCCGCCTCGCCTGCGAGGGCGAACGCCGATGCGAGATCGACGTAGGCGTGCGCGTGCGCCTCCATGACCTTCACGAACGCTGCGGTGCCCACCCGCTGGTCCGGAACGGGCGAGCGCACCGACCATCGCCGGGAGTCCGCTCCCCACCAGCTGGGGCTGGCGATGGTCACGGCCGCGTCGAGCATGAGCTCGGCGCCGCGCCACAGCCCGGCGGCCCCGAGGGTCTCCTGCACCGTCGCCGTCACCCGACCACCTCCGCCTGAACGATCGAGCAGCACGTCGACCATCATGCTGCTCGTCGCGACGATGGTGAGCCGACGGCGGTCGCCGGCCGGGGCGGACGAGGTGGTCGGCGGTCTGCGGGACTACCGGGCGGTCGTCATGCGCGTGACGTGGTGCATGAGGCCGAAGAAGGTGGCCAGCCACGCGACCAGCGCGATCGCCAGCGCAACCACGGGTAGCCAGGCGAGCATGCCGAGTTCGATCGCGAACCTCATCTTGAAGGTGGCGACCGCATACATACCCAGCGGGAAGACCAGCGCCCAGAAGGAGGGGTGGTAGTGCACGGGGATGCGGTTGACGACGTGCTTCCACACTCCGATCGCGACCATGAGCGGGAACCAGAACGTCGAGGTCGCCCACGCCAGGACGACGAACAGCGCGATCGCGGGCGACATGCTTTCGAGCAGCGGGTTCGCGCTGCGTGCGAGGAGCAGGTTCGAGCCGGCCAGGGCGGTGATCGCCACGGCTCCGGCGGCGATCCAGATCGGCGGGTCCTCGTCGACGAAGGAGAGGCGGTAGAAGGTCCAGCGCGCGAAGATCATCGTCATGACGATCACGTAGAGCAGGATTCCGAGGCAGAAGAATACGAGGCAGGTGAAGGCGAGGGCTTCGCCGCCGATCTGCGATAGCAGCAGCGCGCCGAGCACGGCGATCGATTCGGTCGAGACGGTGAGCAGGAACCAGGTTCCGTTGATGCCCGTGGCGAAGCCGGGCTTCTCCTCGCACAGCACGACGGCGATGAGCGTCGTGTAGACCAGCACCACCCAGAGGGCGACCCCGATCCACCACAGGGCCAGCGCGAGCTGCCACCAGCCGAAGAGGATCAGGCTCGCCGTGCCGAGCACCTCCGTGCCGGCCACGGCGGTGGTGAACGCGAAGCCCTTGGCGTGGCTCGTGATGTCGGCGATCACCCGTCTCGGGTAGCGGACGAGCCGGGCGGTCGTGAGCACCGCGATGACGACGTAGGCCACGGCGGCCACGACATAGAGCGCCTCGCCGAGCCAGGGGATGCCGATCAACCGGCAGCCGATCGCGATGATCCCCGTCGCCATTACCATCGCGAAGTAGCCGGGGAAGTACGACGCCAGCGGACTTGGCGTGGACTGGGCGTCGAGGCCCACCTGCGCGCTCGTCGGCTTGGCCATCTCGCCTCCTCGCGATGCGTCCGACCAGGTCAGCGAGTCAGCGTAGTCCCAACTGTGGCTGTATTGTGATGACGATCACGTCCCGGGGGAGGCCCTGATGGCGGTTCACGGAAGCGATCGGGAGGCCACTGACGGTCTGGTTGCCGACGCCCTGCTACGAACGGGACGCTTCTTCACTCGCCGGTCCGTTTCCGAGGACCTGCGTGCGGTGTACCGCGAGGGCGGCCGCGACGGCGACGTCTTCTACCGCGACCGGTGGAGCCACGACAAGGTCGTCCGCTCGACCCACGGGGTCAACTGCACCGGTTCGTGCTCGTGGAAGGTCTACGTCAAGGACGGGATCATCACCTGGGAGAGCCAGGAGACCGACTACCCGTCCGTCGGGCCCGACTCGCCGGAGTACGAGCCACGCGGCTGCCCTCGCGGCGCAGCCTTCTCCTGGTACACCTACTCACCCACCAGGGTCCGCTACCCGTACGTGCGTGGCGTTCTCGCCGAGATGTACCGGGAGGCGAAGGCACGGCTCGGGGACCCGGTGGCGGCGTGGGCGGAGATCACCGGCGACCCCGACAAGCGGCGGCGCTACCAGCGCGCGCGGGGCAAGGGCGGCCACGTCCGCACGACGTGGGACGAGGCCGTCGAGATCGTCGCCGCTGCTCACGTCCACACGATCGCCACCTATGGACCCGACCGGATCGCGGGTTTCTCCCCGATCCCGGCTATGTCGATGGTGAGCCACGCGGTCGGCTCGCGGTTCATCGAGCTGATCGGCGGGTGCATGACGTCGTTCTACGACTGGTACGCCGACCTGCCGGTCGCCTCGCCGCAGGTGTTCGGCGACCAGACCGACGTCCCGGAGTCCGGGGACTGGTGGAACGCCACCTACCTGCTGATGTGGGGCTCGAACGTGCCGATCACCCGCACGCCGGACGCCCACTGGATGGCCGAGGCCCGCTACCGCGGGCAGAAGGTCGTCGTGGTCTCGCCGGACTACGCCGACAACACGAAGTTCGCCGACACCTGGTTGCCTGCTCAGCCCGGCACCGACGGCGCGCTGGCGATGGCCATGGGGCACGTGATCCTCACCGAGTTCTTCGTGCAGCGTTCGGTGCCGTTCTTCACCGACTTCGTGTCGCAGTACACCGACATGCCGTTCCTGGTGACCCTCGACAGGCGGGAGGGTGGCTTCGTGCCGGGGCGGTTCCTCACCGCGGCGGATCTCGGGGACAAGTCCGAGGGGGCCGCCTGGAAGACGGTCGTGATCGACCAGCGCACCGGAGAGCCGGTGGTGCCGAACGGGTCGCTGGGCTTTCGCCACGGCGAGTCCGGCATCGGGCGCTGGAACCTCGACCTCGCCGGTGTCGTCCCACAGCTGACCGCCGCCGGGAAGGACCGCGCGGTCGAGGTGCTGCTGCCACGCTTCGACGCACTCGACGGATCCGGCGACGTGATGCACCGGGGCGTCCCGGTCGTCGAGGTGGACGGGCGGCTCGTCACCACCGTTTTCGACCTGATGCTCGCCCAGTACGGCGTGCGCCGCGAGGGCCTGCCCGGCACCTGGCCTGCCGGATACGACGATCAGGCACAACCCTGTACTCCCGCGTGGCAGGAGCCCATCACGTCGGTGCCGGCGGGCCAGGCCGTGCGGGTCGCGCGCGAGATGGCGCAGAACGCCGAGGAGTCCCAGGGCCGCACCATGATCATCATGGGCGGCGGGATCTGCCAGTGGTTCCACGGTGACGCCACCTACCGGGCGGTGCTGGCGCTGTTGATGCTCACCGGGTCGATGGGCCGCAACGGGGGCGGCTGGGCCCACTACGTCGGGCAGGAGAAATGCCGCCCGGCCAGCGGCTGGGCGACCATGGCGACGGCGGGCGACTGGCAGCGCCCGCCACGCACGATGATCGGCACGGCGTACTGGTACACGCACACCGACCAGTGGCGTTACGACCGTTACCGCGCCGATGCTCTCGCCTCACCGCTCGCCCGCGGCCGGCTCACCGGGATGCACACGATGGACGCGGTCGCGCTGTCGGCGCGACTGGGCTGGATGCCGTCGTATCCGCAGTTCGACCGCAACCCGCTCGACCTCGCCGACGAGGCGGCCGCAGCGGGCGAGGAGGTGCCCGCGCACGTCGCGCGCAGGCTCCAGGACGGCAGCCTGCGGTTCGCGATCGAGGATCCCGATGCGCCGGGCAACTGGCCGCGCTGCCTCACCCTGTGGCGCGCCAACCTGCTCGGCTCGTCGGCCAAGGGCGACGAGTACTTCCTGCGGCACCTGCTCGGCACACACGACAACCTGCGCGCCGAGCAGGCCCCTCCCGACCTGCGTCCCCGCGACGTGCAGTGGCGCGGGGAGGCACCACCGGAGGGCAAGCTCGACCTGCTGCTCTCGCTCGACTTCCGGATGACCAGCTCCACCCTGCTGTCGGACGTCGTGCTGCCCGCGGCCACCTGGTACGAGAAGCACGACCTCAGCACCACCGACATGCATCCGTTCGTGCACGCGTTCAGCCCGGCCATCGACCCGCCGTTCGAGTCCCGCACGGACTTCGACGCCTTCCACGCCATCGCACGCCGGTTCTCCGAGCTCGCCGCGGTTCGGCTCGGCACCCGTCGCGATGTCGTCGCGGTGCCGCTGCAGCACGACACGCCCGGTGAGACGGCGCAGCCCGGTGGCGCGGTCCGCGACTGGCGGGCAGGTGACGTCGAGGCCGCCCCTGGGCGCACGATGCCGGGGTTCGTGGTCGTGGAGCGCGACTACGCGGCGGTCGCGGACAAGATGGCGACGATCGGGCCGCTCGTGGAACGGCTCGGGATCAGCACCAAGGGCGTCACCTACCACCCGGACGTCGAGGTCGCCGAGTTGGCGGCAAGTGGTGGTGTCATGCCGGAAGGGGTGGGTGCGGGGCGTCCGGCGATCGACACCGACGCCAAGATGGCCGAGGCGATCCTCGCGTTCTCGGCAACCACGAACGGCAGGCTCGCCGTCGCGGGGTTCCGTGAGCTCGAGCGGCGCACCGGACTGCGACTCGCGGATCTCGCCGAGGGCAGCGAGGAACGGCGGATCTCGTTCGCCGACACCCAGGCCCGACCGGTACCGGTGCTGACCAGCCCGGAGTGGTCGGGGAGCGAGACCGGAGGGCGCCGCTACGCGCCGTTCAGCGTCAACGTCGAGCGGCAGAAGCCGTGGCACACGCTCACCGGGCGCATGCACTTCCTGCTCGACCACGAGTGGATGCACGAGTTCGGTGAGACGTTGCCGGTCTTCCGCCAGCCCCTGGACATGCACCGGCTGTTCGGCGAGCCACGCATCGGCGAGGCCGGTGGTACGTCGGTGACCGTGCGCTATCTGACGCCGCACTCCAAGTGGTCGATCCACTCCGAGTACCAGGACAACCTGTTCATGCTCTCGCTGTCCCGCGGTGGCCCGACGGTGTGGCTGAGCGAGGCGGACGCGGCGGCGATCGGGGTGCGCGACAACGACTGGGTGGAGGCGGTCAACCGCAACGGTGTGCTGGTGGCGCGCGCGATCGTCACCCATCGCCTGCCCACCGGCACGTCGTTCGTCTACCACGCTCAGGAGCGGCTGGTGAACGTCCCGCTCTCGGAGACGACCGGGCGACGCGGGGGCATCCACAACTCACTGACCCGGATCATGCTCAAACCCACGCACCTGATCGGCGGCTACGCGCAGCTCTCCTTCGCCTTCAACTACCTGGGACCCACCGGCAACCAGCGCGACGAGGTCACGGTCGTGCGCCGCCGCGAGCAGACGGTGAGGTACTGACGTGCGTGTGATGGCGCAGATGGCCATGGTCATGAACCTCGACAAGTGCATCGGGTGCCACACCTGCTCGGTCACCTGCAAGCAGGCGTGGACCAACCGCGCGGGCACCGAGTACGTCTGGTTCAACAATGTCGAGACCCGTCCCGGTCAGGGCTACCCGCGGCGGTTCGCCGACCAGGACCGCTGGCGCGGCGGCTGGGTGCGCAACCGGCGTGGCCGGCTCGCGCTGCGTGCCGGCGGCCGGGTGCGCAAGCTCTTCTCGATCTTCGCCAACCCGGTGCTGCCGACGATCCAGGACTACTACGAGCCCTGGACCTACGACTACGAGACCCTCACCGAGGCTCCACTCGGCGACGACTTCCCGGTCGCGCAGCCGCGCTCGTTGATCTCCGGGCAGCCGATGGCCGTGGAGTGGAGCGCGAACTGGGACGACGACCTGGGCGGTGCCCCCGAGCTCGCCCCGCTCGACCCGATCGTCCAGCGCCTGCGGCGCGAGTCGGAGGACGCCGTGAAGCTGTCCTACGAGCAGGCGTTCATGTTCTTCCTGCCCCGGATCTGCGAGCACTGCCTCAACCCGTCGTGTGTGGCGTCGTGCCCGTCAGGCGCGATGTACAAGCGCGCCGAGGACGGCATCGTGCTCGTCGACCAGGACCGCTGCCGCGGCTGGCGGATGTGCGTCACCGGCTGTCCGTACAAGAAGGTCTACTTCAACCACCGCACGGGCAAGGCCGAGAAGTGCACCCTCTGCTATCCGCGCATCGAGGTCGGCCTGCCGACCGTGTGCAGCGAGACGTGTGTCGGGCGCCTGCGTTACCTCGGGCTCGTCCTCTACGACGCCGACCGGGTCGGTGAGGCGGCATCGGTGGCCGACGAGAAGGAGCTCTACCACGCCCAGCTCGACGTGCTACTCGACCCGCACGATCCGCAGGTGCTCGCTGCGGCCCGCCGCGACGGGATCCCCGAGGACTGGCTGGACGCGGCGCGACGCTCGCCGGTGTACCGCCTCGCCAAGGTCTACCGGGTGGCGCTGCCCCTGCATCCGGAGTTCCGCACCATGCCGATGGTCTGGTATGTGCCGCCGCTCTCGCCTGTGGTCGACCGCCTGACCGAGACCGGCCACGACGGTGAGGACGCCGGCAACCTGTTCGGTGCCGTCGACGCGCTGCGGATACCGATCGGGTACTTGGCGGAGCTGTTCACCGCGGGCGATCCGGCACCGGTGCGGGATGTTCTGCTCAAGCTCGCCGCGATGCGCTCGTACATGCGCGACGTCACGCTCGGCCGGGACCGCGACGAGTCGATCGCCACGGCGGTGGGCACGACCGGCGCCGACCTCGTCGAGCTCTACCGGCTGCTCGCGATCGCCAAGTACGAGGAGCGCTACGTCATCCCCACGGCGCACGAGGGGGACGCCCACCAGCTCGAGGAGCTCGCCTGCAGCCTCGATGGCGACGGAAGGCCCGGGATGCTCGACAGCGGCCCGTTCGGTGAGTCGTCCGGTCGACCGTCACCGGTCTCGGTCGAGACCTTCCACGCGTTGCGCGACAGGCAGACGAGCGATGCCGTGTCGCCGACCGGCGGCCACGGGGGCCGGGTGAACCTCCTGAACTGGGACGGCCGAGGCCGTCCCGACGGCCTGTTCCCACCCCGTCGTGACGGGACGGGCGAGCAATGAGAAGCGAACGCGACAGCGCGGTGGTGGCGCAGGCGGCGTCGGTATGCCTGCTCTACCCCAATCACCAGGTACGCAGCACCTTTCCCTTGGTCCGCGAGGCCCTCCACAGCATCGACGCACCAGCCAGGACACCGCTGCTGCGCTTCCTCGACCTCGTGGCGGCCGAGACCGAGACCGACCTCGCCCGCCACTACGTCTCGATCTTCGACGAGCGCAGGCGGTGCTGCCTCTACCTGACCTGGTGGTCCGACGGCGACACCCGACGCC
>DASYES010000830.1:0-3591 GCA_036498885.1 Pseudonocardia sp. | reverse complement strand
CGCGAGTCGCCCGCCTTCCGCACGCGAGTCGCCCGTTCCCATTGCGCGAGTCGCCCGCCTTCCGCACGCGAGCCGCCCCCCAGATTCCGCGGGCGTCGGCTCGGCGCGCCCTCGGCGCTCACTGCCGGGCGATCACGCGGTCGACGAGGCCGTAGTCGGCGGCTTCCCGCGCGGTGAACCATCGGTCACGGTCGAAGTCCGCCTCGACCCGCTCGAGGGGCTGGCCGCTGTGCCGGGCGGTGAGTTCGGCGATCCGATGTTTGAGCACGGTCAGCATCCCGGCGCGGATCACGATGTCGGACTCGGCGCCACCCGCGCCGCCCGACGGCTGGTGCATCATCACGTCGGCGTGCGGAAGAGCGAGCCGCTTGCCGGGGGCGCCCGCGGTGAGCAGGAACTGTCCCATCGAGGCGGCCATGCCAGTGGCCACAGTGGACACGTCGGGCTCGATCGCGTGCATCGTGTCGTAGACCGCCAGGCCCGCGAAGACCGAGCCTCCTGGCGAGTTGATGTAGAGCGTGATGTCCTCGGCCGGGTCATCGGCGGCGAGCAACAGGAGCTGCGCGACGACCCTCGTGGCGACCGCGTCGTCGATCTCGCCGCGGAGCAGCACGATCCGTTCCTGCAGCAGCCGGTCGTACACCGAGTCGTCGAGGGTGAGTGCTCCGTTCGAAGTGGTCATGGCCGCGGACGCTAACGGCGGTGCTCGGTTCCGAGGCCGTTTCTTCACGGCTGGCGAAAACCTTCGCCCACGGCGAACACGCAGGTGAACGCGGTGCTCCGGCTCAGCGGGCGGCAGGCACCGCCCCTGCCGCCAGCGCCCTGATCCGCCCGGCAACCCCCGCTGCCCGCTCGACGGGCAGCATGTGGCCCGCCTCGGGGAAGATCGTCAGCCCGGCAGAGGGCAGCGCGGACGCGATGCGCCGGGTGGCCGCCACCGGCGTGAGGCGGTCCCGGGACCCCACGAGCACCGCCGTCGGCATCCGCGCGAACGCCCCCAGGGCGGCGTCCCGCTCATGGACCTCCAGGGTGGGCCGGAAGCCGGACATCGTGAGCGGGCGGCAGGCCGCCACCATCTCGCTGGTGATCCGCCGGGCCTCCGGGCTCGCGTCGGGTCCCAGGAGCAGCCGGCGCAGCGCGGGTGCGAGCAGCCGGCGGTGGCCCAGCCGGGGCCGCGTGCACCACGAGCGTGACGCGTACAGCCGCTCCTCCAGCGGACGCCACAACAACGCCGCCTGCGAT
Source organism: Pseudonocardia sp. (assembly GCA_036498885.1). GTDB lineage: Bacteria > Actinomycetota > Actinomycetes > Mycobacteriales > Pseudonocardiaceae > Pseudonocardia. The sequence goes on along the minus strand of DASYES010000830.1, from coordinate 2,349 downwards.
GACATGCCGAGCGTGTGGCCGGCCAGACCACCGCTGGCGGTGGACACCAGCGCGATCCCGGCGGCACGCTCCACGGTGGACGGATGCCGCTCGGCCAGCGCCATCAGCGTCATGCCGCCCATCGAATGGCCCGCGAGCACCAGCGGACCGTCCGGTGCGACCGCGGCGATCACGGCGGCGAGGTCGTCCGCGAGCTGCTCGATGGTCATCGAGGCCGGATCCACGGCGGCGGACCATCCATGGCCCCGGTGGTCGTAGCGAACGACCCGGACCGGACCCGGCCCCTGGGTGAGCAAGCGAGCGACCGGTCCCCAGAGGCGGACGTCCAGCGTCCAGCCGTGGGCGAGAACGACGGTGACCGGCGCATCGACCGGACCGTCGAGCTCGACGTTCAGGACCGCGCCGTCGGCTGCCGGTACGGATCGCCGTATGGACATCAGAGGAGATGCGCCTTCCGCCAGAGAGCTTCCGTAGGCCCCCCGATGATGCCCTGCTCACGCAGGAACGGCACCAGTTTGCGGGCCGACCAGCGCAGCATCGCCTGATGGTGTGGGTTCTGCAGAGCGACTCGGTGCCCGGCGTGCGGATCGATTCCCACGGACCGGTAGACGTCGCGGTGGACCAGGTTGCGGGCGACGACGAACGCGACTCGGGCGGAGAGGTAGCGGGCAAGGGCGCGCTGCGGGGCGTTCGTGTGCGGCATGATCCGCATGAGCTCCTCGCGGGCGTAGCGGACGTGCCGCGCCTCCTCCGTCACATGGATCTTGTTGACCATCCGGGTCAGCGGCTGCACCGCGTCGTCGCGCATGGCCTCGCGCTGCAGCTGGTCGAGGATCTCCTCGACGAACAGCGTGCCGGCGAACATCGCGGGCCCGGTGGCGACCGTCTTGAACAGCCTGCCGAGCTCGTGGGTGAGGCGGCGGGGGGCGTAGTCGGGCACGCCGTAGCGCTCGGCCATCTTCGCGAACATCACGGAGTGCCTGCACTCGTCGGCGATCTCGACGAGCGCGTACTGGATGTGCCGGCGACGCGGGTCGCGGTCGTAGGAGTACCGCAGCAGCATCTGCATGAGGATCATCTCGAACCAGATGCCGATGCGGGCGATGCTGCACAGCTCGTGTACCGAAAGGGTGCGCCGCTGCTCCTCGCCGAGGCCCTCCCACAGCTCGGTGCCGTAGAGCGACACCCGGTGCGGCGGGATGCCCCACGCTCCATCGACGAGCGGGGCATCCCAGTCGATGTCGATGCCGGGCTCGTACGAGTGGTCCAGCGACGAGCGCAGCAGCCGCTCGGCGGTGGCCTCCCGGTCGCTGCGGGCCTTCACGTTCACGACGCGCTCCTCTCAATGACCGGGGCGGTGGTGTCGGTGCTGGTGGCGGGGACGTTCGCCCTGGTCAGCCTGCGCACGAGACCCGCGGCGACCGGTGAGGCGTCGAAGTGGCCCGCGGCGGCGCGCCTGCGGATGCGCCGGGCGACGGCGGACCCGACGAGCCCCGGCAGGTGCCGCGCGACCCACAGCTCGGCTGCGCCGCCGCGGGTGCATGCGGTCTCCCTGCGCGGCCTGGCCGCGGTGAGCGCCCGCAGCACGGTGGCCACGACGTCCTCGACCTCTTCGCGACGCACCTGACCCTCCAGCGCCAGGCCGACCCGCCGGCCCGCGTCATGGATCGGGGTGCGGACGTAACCGGGGCAGACGGTGGTGACGTGCAGGTCGGTGCCGTACTCGAGGCGCAGCGCGTCTGCGTAGGCCGTCATCCCCCGCTTGGCCACGCTGTAGGCGGACACGAACGGCAACGCCAGGTAGGCCAGCTCGCTGGCGACGAAGACGACCCGGCCCTTGCGGCCGCCCCGTGTGGCGCGCCCGTCGAGCAGAGCAGGCAGCGCGGCCGCGGTGACCCGCCAGGCGCCGAGCAGGTTGACGTCGATCACCCGGAGGGCGTCGGGGACGAGGGAGGCACCCGCGTCGTTCGGGGTGCCGATGCCGGCGAAGTGCACCACGGCGTCGAGACCGCCGAGTCGTTGCACGGCCTCTGCGACAGCCCGGGAGACAGCGGCGTCGTCGGTGATGTCGCACGCGATGGCCTGCTCGTCGCCGATCACGTCGATCCCGATCACCTGCACGCCACGTCCCCGCAGGCGGGCGGCCGTCGCGGAGCCCAGGCCCCCCTTGACCCCGGTGACGATCACCCGGCCGACGGCGCCGATGCCCGGCCCCGTGCTCGCTGACGTCTCGGTAGCGGCCATCGGGCCCCCTCGGCGGTTGCTGTTACCAGCGGTAACTGTTACCACTGGTACGGTGCCTCGCAACGAGCCCGCTGTCAAGCGCGCACCGCGGCCGGACCGGCAGCT
>DASYES010000829.1:0-3271 GCA_036498885.1 Pseudonocardia sp. | reverse complement strand
TGCCGTCAACGGTTGCCGTCACTGAGACGGACAATGATCAGAGCCGACCCTGATCACGCCCTGACCAGCGGAAGCGGAGGGATTTGAACCCCCGGACCCTTGCGGGTCTCTCGCTTTCAAGGCGAGTGCATTCGGCCGCTCTGCCACGCTTCCGCAGAGAGCGTAGCCCGCTGCCGGCACCGCATTGCAGCTCCACCCGAGTCGCGCAACGCCCTGGATCGTGGGCGGAGGGTGACAGGCGTCCGACCGACCGGGCGCACCCCCCGTGAGGTGTGGTGGGATCGGCGCCCGAGCACGGGAGGCTGCGATGCGATTCGACGAGAACGCTGATCTCGACACCTCGAACATCGACGACCTGAGGGGCGGCGGCGCCGGTGGAGGCGTCGGCGGGCGGGTCGCGGTCGGTGGCGGCGGCCTCGGCATCATCGGGCTGATCCTGTACTTCCTGCTGTCCTCGCTCGGCGGGGGCGGTGGCGGGGGCGGGGGCGGCCTGGGACTCCCGTCGGGGCTGGGCAGCCTCCCGCAGGGGCAGACGGCCGACACGTCCCAGGCAGCGTCGAGCTGCCGGTCGGGCGCCCAGGCCAACAGGGAGCTGGACTGCGAGGTGGTGGCCGTCGTCAACTCGCTCGACGGCTACTGGAGCGACACGTTCGCCCGCTCCAACATCAGCTTCCAGCCACCGCGCACCAACTTCTTCAGCGGTTCTGTCAGGACCGGGTGCGGTGGCGCAACCGCCGACGTCGGCCCGTTCTACTGCCCCGCCGACAACGAGATCTACATCGACCTCACGTTCTTCCGCGAGCTGGAGACGCGCTTCGGCGCCGAAGGCGGCCCGTTCGCGCGGGCGTACGTGATCGCCCACGAGTACGGACATCACGTCCAGGCCCTGCTGGGGACGAACCAGCGGGTACGGGCAGGGGAAACCGGCCCGACCTCGGGCTCGGTGCGCCTGGAGCTGCAGGCAGACTGCTACGCGGGCGTGTGGGCCAACCACGCGACGTCGGTGCCGACGGCATCCGGCCGACCGCTCATCACCGACGTCACGCAGGCGGACGTCTCCGCCGCGCTGGACACGGCCGCCCGGATCGGCGACGACTACATCCAGAGCCAGCTCGGCGGCGGGCGCGTCGACCGGAGCCAGTTCACCCACGGCACCTCCGCCCAGCGCGAGCGCTGGTACTCGACCGGCTACCAGACCGGCGACCCGACCCGGTGCGACACGTTCGCCCGCGGCGTCAACCTGGGCTGACGTACGCAGTGATCGGCGCGAGATCCGCATGTTGGCCCCTCCGAGGGCAAACAGCCGGATTTCGCGACGATCATGATAGCCCGGGTCGCAGGTTCGTGTGTGGGCTTCCGTCCAACAGAACAGGCGTGGCCCCGCTGGTCCGCTGATCCGTAGCGTTCGAGGGGACCTGCGACGGCGCAGGCGGACGAGAGGACCACGCATGACCTCGACGACGGACCGTGCCCCGGAGCTCCAGGATCCGGACGGCTCGGCATGCGGCCTCCCGGCCTCCGACGAGTTCTCGATCTTCACCGGCGAGGCGGTGCATTCGCTCCGCGACATGCTCACCGAGGTCACCTTCACCCCGGGCCCTGGCGAGGAGTTCGCCGCGACGTCCATGTTCAACGGCCTGCGGTCGTTGGTCCCGTTCTGCCACGCGGGGTCCGAAGGGTTCAGCATCGTGCGCGTCTACCTGGCGCCGAACTACATCCTCCCGGCGCACACACACGACAGTGACTGCCTCTACTACGTGCTGCAGGGCCGGGCCATCCTCGGCAAGCGCGTGATCGAGCCGGGCGGCGGCTTCTTCGTGCCCGCCGGCAAGGCGTACGGCTACACGGCGGGCGCCGAGGGCGCAGAGGTGCTCGAGTTCCGGCACGCCACCACCACGGACTTCCACGAGACCGAGCGCAGCCCCGCACGCTGGCGGAAGATCCTCGAGAACGCCGAGCGGAACGACGGTTGGAAGGACGCCGATCTACCCTACTGAGCGGGGACGTCGAGGAGCGGGCGGCACGCGTCGACGCCCTCGACCTGCAGGGTCCAGGGCGGCCGCACGAACTGCTCGGGCGTGACGACCAACCGCACGTTCTCGCTGGCCTGCCCGCGGCGCACGCTCGACCGGGTCCCGTCCTGTCGGTATCCGAGCCGTTCCGAGACCCGCATCGACGCCATGTTCTCCCGGAACGCCGACGACCGTGCGCGCACGGCACCGAGGTGGTCGAAGGCGAACGCCAGCACAGCGGCGCGCATCTCGGTGCCGAACCCCCGGCGCTGGTGGCGCAGGCCGATCCAGGACCCGGTGACCACCTCACGCAGGATCCCGAAGTTCGTGCTCGCCAGCCCCTGCATGCCGACCACGCGGCCGTCGAGGCGGACGAGGAAGTTGAGAGTCCACTTCTCCGGGGTGAGCTGCGCCCGCTCGGACCAGTAGTACTGCAGCGTCCGGTGGCCGACGTCGTCCGTCCACGGGACGACGAACGGCATCTCCTCGGGCGGGTGCACCCCGCGGTGCGCCTCCGCGACGAGCTCGAGCAGACCCTCGTCGTCATCGGGGCGCAGGACCAGCCGCGGGGTCCGCAGGGTCAGGTGGCGCAGCGGCCAGGGCTCCGGCGTCATGGCAGCACCCTGCCGGATCTGCACGGGCGGACTCGACCGAATAGTTTCGAGGCCATGCATGCGATCACGGTCAGTGCCCCGGGCGGTCCGGACGTTCTCCAGTGGACCGAGGTCCCCGACCCCGTAGCGGGTCCGGGGGAGGTCGTCATCGACGTCGTGGCGAGCGCGGTCAACCGCGCCGACCTGCTGCAGCGTCAGGGTCACTACCCGCCGCCCCCCGGTGCGTCGGACATCATCGGGCTGGAGTGCTCGGGGCGTATCGCGCAGATCGGCGACGGCGTCGAGGGATGGCAGGTCGGCGATGAGGTGTGCGCGCTGCTCGCCGGCGGCGGCTACGCGGAGAAGGTGGCGGTGCCGGCGGCTCAGCTCCTGCCGGTGCCCTCCGGCGTCGACATCGTGACGGCCGCGGGCCTCCCCGAGGTGGCGTGCACGGTCTGGTCGAACATCGTGGGTGCGGGCCGGCTGAGCGCAGGCGAGACGTTCCTGGTCCAGGGCGGCAGCAGCGGGATCGGGACGCACGCGATCCAGGTGGCGAAGGCGCTCGGTGCGCGGGTCGCCGCCACGGCGGGGGCCCCCGACCGGTTGGAGCGCTGCCGTCAGCTCGGTGCCGACATCGTCATCGACTACCACGACGACATCCCCGCC
>DASYES010000828.1:0-6152 GCA_036498885.1 Pseudonocardia sp. | reverse complement strand
AGCACGCCGGTGTACTCCGGGATCAGGTCGATCGACCCGTCCTGCAGGCCGGGGAAGTAGGTCTCCCGGCTGCCGATGTTGAGCTTCTTCTCCACGTTGACGCCCTTGGCCTGCAGCGCCTGGGCGTAGATCTCGGCGAGGATCTGGTTCTCGGTGAAGTTGGCCGAGCCGACGATGATCGTGTCGGAAGGTGCGGCCGGGCTGCCGCCCGACGACAGCGGGTCGGACCCGCCGCCGCACGCCGCCAGGGATAGGACGGAGATTGCGGCAACGGCCGCCGCACGGGCGATCAGGGAGCGTCTCATCGGTGATCCTCCGCTGGAACGGGTTCAGGCCGCCTGTGAGGCGGGTCGGGGGTCGGGAACGGCTCGCAACCTGCGGCCACGGCTCGGGACCGTCTGGAGACCGGGTGACACGAGCGTCTTCTGCAGGGCGGCGAGGAGCAGGTCGGCGGCGATCGCAAGGGCGGCGACGAGTATCGAGCCCCCGATCATCTCCGGGAAGTCGCGGATGGCGAGACCGTCGACGATGAAGCGGCCGAGTCCGCCGAGCGCGACGTACGCGGCGATCGTGGCCGTGGAGATCACCTGGAGCGTGGAGCTGCGGATGCCGCCGACCACGAGCGGCAGCGCATTGGGCAGCTCGACGCGGAACAGCACATCACGTCCCCGCATGCCCATGCCCCGTGCCGCGTCGACCACCGCGCTGTCGACGTTGCGCACGCCCGCGTAGGTGCCGGCGAGGATCGGCGGGACGGCGAGGATGACCAGCGCGATGAGGGGCCCGATCAGGCCGATCCCGATCGCCCCGACCAGCAGCACGAGCAGGCCCAGCGTGGGCAGCGCGCGCAGCCCGTTGGCCAGCCCCACCACCAGGAACCCGCCGCGGCCGGTGTGACCGATCCAGGCTCCGAGCGGAACCGCCAGCACCATCGCGATGGCCATGGTGAGGGCCGTGTAGCCGATGTGCTGCAGCAGCCGCTGGAACACCCCGCCCTGGTCCGTCCAGTTGGCTGCGTCGAACAGCCACCCGAAGTAGTTCATGCGGGGCTCCTCGCCGTGGTGACGGTGCGGCTCCACGGGGTGAGCAGGCGACCGAGCACGACCAGCGCGCCGTCGACGACCAGCGCCATGAGCAGCACCAGCACGATGCCCGCGATGATCTCCTGGGGAATGTCGCGCTGGAAGCCGTCGGTGAACATCTTGCCGAGACCGCCGAAGCCGATCACCGACCCGACGGTGACGAGGCTGATCGAGGACACGGCCGCGACGCGGACCCCGGCCACCACGACCGGCACCGACAAGGGCAGTTCGACCGCAACGAAGCGACGTACCGGCCGATATCCCATGGCCGTGGCCGCGTTCACGACGACGGGTGGCACCGCCGAGAGAGCGTCGGCGACCGTGCGCACCAGCAGGGCGACGGTGTAGACCGTGAGCGCCACGATCACGTTGATCGGATCGAGGATCTGCGTGCCGAGCAGCGGGGGGAGGATCACGAAAAGCGCGAGCGATGGCACGGTGTAGAGCAGCCCGGCCAGGTTGATCGTGAATGTGCGCCCGAAGCCCGTGCGGTTGGCCAGCCAACCCAGCGGAACCGCCAGCACGATCCCGAGCACGACGGGGACGAGCGCGAACACGATGTGCTCGACCGTCAGCCCCCAGATCATCTCCAGGTTGGCGAGCACCCACGTCATGGCAGCACCGGCCTCATCGCGGAACCGACCTCACGACGTGCGCAGGTCATGGCGGTACCCCACGCCATAGCCGCGCGCCCTCACGCCGCCGCCGGGTCGCGACGCGCGTGCTCGAGCACGCGCAGAACGTCGTCGGCGCTCACCGAACCGGCCACGCCTCCGTCGCCGTCGATCGCCACACCCTGGCCGGACGGCGAGGACAGCGCGGCATCGAGGGCGCTGCGCAGCGAACCCGACGCCACCTCATACAGCGAACCCCCGGGGATGAGGCGGTCCTGAGCGGCCGTCACCGGGCCGGCGCCGCCACCGTGGATCCACCCCAGCGGCTGCCGGGTCTGGTTGATGACCAGCAGCCACCCCGCGTCCTCGGGAACGGTGGCACCGAGCGCCACCGTGGGCAGCTCGCCCAGCGGCAGGGCGTCGGACGACAGGAAGCCGAGCCCGCGGTAGCCGCGGTCGCGACCGACGAAGGCGTCGACGAAGCCGTCGGCCGGGCGGGCGAGCAGCCTGCCGGGCTCGTCGTACTGGGCGAGCACCCCGCCCGTGCGGAACACCGCGACCTTGTCGCCGAGCTTGACGGCTTCGTCGATGTCGTGTGTGACGAAGACGATGGTCTTGCCCAGCTCCGCCTGCAGCCGGAGGAGCTCGTCCTGCAGGCTCTCCCGCACCACCGGGTCGACCGCGCTGAACGGCTCGTCCATCAGCAGGATGGGCGGGTCGGCCGCGAGTGCCCTGGCCACGCCGACGCGTTGTTGCTGCCCTCCGGACAGCTGGGAGGGGTAGCGCCGGGCCAGCTCGGGAGCCAGCCCCACCACTTCCATCAGCTCCGCCGCACGCTCGCGGGCCTTGGCCTTGCGCCACCCCAGCAACAGGGGGACGGTGGCGATGTTGTCGAGGATCGTGCGGTGCGGGAAGAGCCCGGCCTGCTGGATGACGTAGCCGATGCCGCGGCGCAGCTCGGCCGCGTCGACGGCCATGACATCGCGCCCGTCGATCGTGATCGTGCCCTCTGTGGCCTCGATCATGCGGTTGACCATCCGCAACGACGTGGTCTTGCCACATCCGGACGGTCCGACGAAAACCGTGATCCGTCCCGCATCCACCGTGAGATCCAGGTGGTCGACCGCAACGGTGCCGTCGGGGAAGCGCTTGGTCACGCCCCGGAACTCGATCATCCGGGAGACCTCCGCTGTGCTCACCGACGACCTCTTGCCGGTCGCCGCATCGCAGCGAGGCTAGCCCTGTCCACCGACAGCCGCGACCGATCGTGCTCGGACCGAGATCGTCCGGGACAGCGCCGAACGGCCCGTTACGGCGAGGACGGAGCCGTTCGGCGCCCTCCTACGGAGTGGGAGGCGCCGAGGCCGGCGTCGGGATCCTGCCACGCTGGAGCACGTCGCGGAGCCGGAGCGAGGAGAGCGGCCGGGAGAAGAGCCATCCCTGGTAGGCGTCCACACCGATGCCGCGCAGCACGTGGAACTGTTCGGCGGTCTCGACGCCCTCGGCGACCGTGGTGCGGCCCATCGCCCTGGCCATGTCGACCACCGCACGCGCCACCGCGAAGTCGGCGGGGTCGTCCGCGATTCCTGTGACGAACGCCCGGTCCACCTTGACCGTCTGCGCCGGGAGCTCCTTCAGCCTGGCGAGGGAGGAGTAGCCGGTGCCGAAGTCGTCGACGGCGAACCGAAGGCCCCGCTCCACCAGCTCGGCCATCGCGGCCAGCGCATGCGGCGGGAGCGCCACGAGGCTCGTCTCCACCAGCTCCAGCACCAACCGGTCCCAGGCCAGCCCGGTCTCGGCGATGGTGTCGCTGACCACGGTCAGGAAGTCGGTCTCCCCGGGCAGCAACCCGGCCAGGTTGATCGCGATGGCCGGCTTGCGGCCCCGGTGCTCGGGCCATCCCGCCGCCTCGCGCGCGCCCGTGCGCAGCACCCAGAGGTCCAGCTCGCGCAGCAGGCCGCTGCGCTGCGCGACCGGAAGGAAGTCGGCAGGCGAGATGAGCCCCCGGTCCGGGTGGGGCCACCGGACCAGCGCCTCGGCGGACAGCACCGTGCCGTCCGGCCCGACCACCGGCTGGTACTCGAGCAGCAGCGAGTCGCTCGCGATCGCTTCATGCAGCTCGGCTTCGAGATCCAGTGCCTGGGTGGCCGAGCTGACGATGCCGTCGGTGGCCATCCCGATGGCTCCCCTGGCCTGCCTGCGCTTCGCGTCGTGCATCGCTGCCTCCGCGAACCGGAGCAGATCGGCGGCCCGCACCTCGGCCGTCGGCATCGACGTGGCCAGCCCGACCGACGCGGTCAGCTGCACCGGCCTGCCGTGCACCGTGATCGTGGTGCTCAGCAGGTCCGCGACCACCTTGGCGAGCAGCTCGGGCCCCCCGACCTCGGTGTGGTCGGAGCAGATCACCACGAACTCGTCGCCGGAGAGCCTGCCGGCCGTGCACCCCACCGGCAGCTCCCGCTGCAGCCGCCCGGCCAGGGTGAGCAGCAGGTCGTCGCCCGCCTCGTGGCCGAGCGAGGAGTTCACCCTGGCGAAGTCGTCGAGATCGCCGCACACGAGCGCAACGCGGTAGCGCGACGCCCCCGAGAGGAGCCGGTCCACGATCTCCAGGCAGGCCGCCCGGTTGGGCAGCCTGGTCAGCTCGTCGACTGTGCCCGCGTTGCGCAGCACCTCGGCCGCGCGCCGGCGGTCGGAGATGTCGGTGCAGGCGACCAGCCATAGCCAGCCCTCGTCGTCGGCGGCCGTGACGGAGACCGAGACCTCGCACCAGACGGTGGTGTCATCGCCACGGCGCAGGGGCACCGCGCCCACCCGGTACGCGTGCCGGGCACCGGGCGGCACCGGCCGCAGCCAGCTCGGCAGTGCCGGACTCCCGTCGGCGGTCTCGACCAGATGGGCTTCCGGGTCGAGCAGCTCGTCGACCGAGAGGGACGTGGCCATGGCGCCGCGCAGGCGCTCGAGCGACGTGTCGAGAAGCCGGCAGAGGCCCTTGTTGGCGTCGATGATCCGGCCCGTCGGGTCCACCAGAGCGACCCCGCCCGGCACGATCGCCATCAGGTCCTCGAAGCGCTGGCCCGACAGCTCGACCTGGCGGCGCGCCAACCGCTCCGCGCTGACGTCGTGGACCACCCCGACCAGCCGCACCGGCGTGCCGTCCTCGGCCCGCTCCACCTCGGCCCGGCAGCTGAGCATCCGGTTACCGGGCAGCTGCATGTCGACGTGGTGGTCGGTGTTGCGCGACCCCGAGCGCAGGCCCTGGCAGAGCATGGCCACCTGCGGGCCCTCGACCGGCGCCGTGCCCGCCCCGTCGGGGTCGACGCCGAGGGAGCGGTAGAGCTCCTGCAGCGTCTCACTCCGGTGCAGCGTCGACGTGGCCAGCTCGAAGGTCCACGTGCCCACCCGCGCCAACCTCTCCAGCTCAGCCGTCCAGCCCGGATCCACAACACGGCTCTCGAGGTCGACGCAGTCGTTCAGCTCCACCAGCACCACAGCCGCCAGCCCGGCCCCCGGGAGATCCCAGCGCACGACCCGCACGCGCAGGGGGCTGCCGTCGGGCCGGATCAGCCGAGCATCGGCATCCGGCCCGATCACGAGCTGCGACAGGCTCATCCCGAACAGAGCGCTGCGACCGGCGTCGGCGGGATGGGTCACCGCGCCGTCCGTGCCCCGGCCGGCAAGGCGCAGCAGCGCGGCATTGACCCGCAGGATGCGCTCGGCGGAGTCGCAGACGAGCGCGGGAGCGGCCGGCAGCGGGACGATCTCCGGTCCCGCCCCGATGAGGGAGCTGCCGAAGACCGCGTCCCGCAGCTCCGGCAGGCCCCGCCGCTCGTCACCAGGGCCGTCGAGCTCGGCGAGCTGCACGGCACGCGGCTCGGTGGCGGCTTCCGCCGTGCCTTCCCCCGAAGCACCCTCGACGGGACGCTCGCCCTCCGCCGCTTTCGCGGCGCGGGCGAGGAACATCGCCGTCCGCGGAGGCATCTCGCGACCGAAAACAGCCTGGCGTGAGCGGAGCAGATCCGCCCGCGCGACGGCGTCGGTGATCAGTCCGTCTGAGTCCTTCGACTCGGGCGCCGACCCACCGGCCGAACCCTCACCAGAACGGTGTCCGAGCTCTTCCACGTGGCCCCCAGCGGTCATGGCGTCTATCTCACCGGGTCAACGACGCCGAATGGCGCTCGATCTGGACGACCGCCCAAACGGCCTACCTAACGTTGAGGACGAGAACGCGCTGGTCAGCACCCTGCGTCACCGGTGCATCCATGTGGGGGTGGAGAGGTTAGGACGGGTTACCCACCCGCTACTGCTCGTCAGGACTGTCCGGAGCCGAACGCGCGGCGGACGCCACCGCCGCGGCGACCGCCGGCGCCACCCGCGGATCGAACGGGCTGGGCACGATCCGGTCGACCGCAAGATCGTCACGAGCCACCGCGAGGATGGCGTCGGCGGCCGCGAGCTT
>DASYES010000827.1:0-10186 GCA_036498885.1 Pseudonocardia sp. | reverse complement strand
GGCCGCAACCAGCTCGATCCGGGCCGCCCGGTCACCCGCGTTCTCGATGATCGCGAGGCCGCCGAGCACCTTGCCCGTCTCGACGATCCGGCTGGCCACCTGCGGGATCCACACGCCGAGGTTCGCGGGGCCGAACCGGTGGATGCCCTCGGCGCCGCGCCGTTTCCCCAACCCGATCGCGACGATCTTGGCCAGCCCGCTCTCGACCTCGTCCGAGAAGTCGGTGTGGGCCTTGATCCGGTTGACCGCGAGGATGCCGTCGGCCTTGGCCGCGTTGGCGTCGAGGTGCACCGCGGGGCCGTTCGGCACCCGGTCGAGCTCGACCGTCTCCATCGTGGCGTGGATCGGCATGCCGAGCGACTCCTCGGTCATCCCGAGCTCGGCGAGCATCTGCACCTGCCCCTCGGCGGTGGCACCGCCGTGCGAGCCCATCGCCGGCACGACGAACGGCTCGGCGCCGAGTGATCGCAGCCACTCCCCCGCCGCGCGCACCACCGCGCACTTGTCGTGGATGCCGCGGCTGCCTGCCGTGATCGCCACGCTCATGCCGGGGGTGATCCGGGAGCGCAGCGGCTCCAGGGCCGTGACCGTGGCTGCCGCGACGTCCTGGATACGCGTGTCGTCGAGGAGCTGGCGGACGGGCAACAGACGCGGGAAGGGCGCGTCGAACTCCAGGCCGCGGACGGCCTCGAACGGCCCTAGGTGGTTGGTCACGGCGGCTCCCCTCATGCGCGGGCAGCAGTGCGGGCCTGCGCCATCGCCGCCCCGACGGTGACGGCCTCGACGAGGCTGTCGGCGCTCGCCTTGCCGGTGCCGGCGATGTCGAAAGCCGTGCCGTGGTCGACGCTCGTGCGCACGATCGGCAGCCCGATCGTCGCATTCACGCCGGTCTCGAAGCCGAGCACCTTCACCGCGATGTGGCCTTGGTCGTGGTACATCGCGATGGCCACGTCGAAGTCGCCCGCGACGGCCCGCCCGAAAAGCGTGTCGGCGGGCCACGGTCCGCTTGCCGCGATCCCCTCGGCCTTCGCCTGCTCGATCGCGGGCGTGATGACCTGCGCCTCCTCGTCGCCGAAGAGGCCGCCCTCCCCGGCGTGCGGGTTGAGCCCGGCGACACCGACGGTCGGCTTGTCGAGGCCCATGTCGCGCAGTGCGGCGTGGGCGAGCCGGATCGTGGTCAGGACACGCTCGGTGGTGACGCGCTCCAGCATCTTCCGGATCCCGACGTGGGTGGTGACGTGCACGACGCGGAGCTTCAGCGCAGTGAGCATCATCGCGAAGTCGGCGGTGCCGGTGAGGTCGGCGAGGATCTCGGTGTGACCCGGGTAGGGGTGGCCGGCGAGCGCGATGGCCTCCTTGTTCAGGGGCGCGGTGACGATGCCGTCGATCTCACCGGCGAGCGCGAGGGACACCGCGAGCTCGACGCCCTCGAAGGCGATCTGCCCCGCCTCGGCGGAGAGCTGCCCGACGGGCACGGCGACGTCCGACGGCACGGCGAGCACGTCGAGCGTGCCCGGCTCGAAACGGGCCTCCGCGGGGGAGGACACCGCGTGCAGGGCCGGCGCGTCGGGCACGACCGCCGCAGCGGCGCGCAGGGCCTCGAGGCTGCCGATCGCGAGGAGCCGCGCGACGGCGACCCGCGGATCACCCGCCGCCTTCAGTGTGACCTCCGGTCCGATGCCGGCAGGGTCACCGAGGGTCAGGCCGAGCAACGGCGTCATGGGCGCACCTCCAAAGCCTCAGCGGCGCGGCACAGCGCGTCCTTCGCACCGAAGCCGCCCGACTTGGTGACCACCGGGATTCGGCGGTCGCTCATCACCATCTCACCCCGTGGCAGGCCTGGCGTCACTTCCGAGAGCAGGCACACCTCGTGAGCTCCGAGGACGGTCGCCACCGCGAGGGCGGTGGCACCGCCGGTGAGAACGAGCCCGGCCGACGGCGCCGCGTCGAGCACGGCCGCCACGACCCGCGCGAGCTCCGCGGTCAGCGCAACCGCCTGCGGGCTGTCCGGTTCGACCTCGCCGGTGACCTCGCAGGTCAGCACGATCCGGCGGCCGGAGCGCAGGGCAGCCGCCACGGTGGCGGCCGGGGACGGCCCCCCGGCACGGATCACCACGAGCTCGGCCCCGCAGCCGATGGCGTGCTCCACCTGCGCTTTCGTGGCCGCATGCGCGGTGCCGACGACGAGCAGCACACCCGTCGTGCCCGCTCGCGCTCCACCCCGGCGGGGCCGGGGTTCGCGCAGGGCGGCGAGTGCACGGGAAAGTCCTCCCGAGCCGACCGCGACGGACCTGTCGGCGACGATCCGGCGGGCGATCTCCGTCAGGTCGTCGTCGGTCTCGGCGTCGGCCACCCGCACACCGGGCGGGAAGTGGTCAGCCACCCGTTCCACGGTCGTCTCCCCGTGAACAACGAGGGCGCCGTGCCGGACCGTGCGGCTCTGGCCGGGGAAGGCCGGGGTGGCGACGGCGGCACCGCCGCCCCAGGCGTCCAGCGCGACCGCGACGTCGGCGCGCACCCGCCCGCGCAGTGTCGAGTCGATCTTGACGAACAGCATCTCGGGGCCCCAGTCCCGGATGCGGGAGACCGCGGCCCGCATCCGCCGCGCGGCTTCGGCTTCCAGCCGCCAACGGTTGTCGGTGAGCAGCGCGAGCACCTCGGCGTCCGCGGGCAGCACGTCGGAGGAGGGCAGGACGACGGAGACGTTCAGTCCGCGGGCGGCGAAGGGGGCGGCGGCGTCGGCGGCCCCCGTCAGGTCGTCGGCGACGATGGCCAGGAGACGGACGGTGCCGGGAACCACTCGCGCGATGACCTCCGTCGACAGGGAAACAGCTGTTCCTGAGGCTATGTGGACGCGCTTTCCAAAGTCAACGCGCCTCCTCCTCGGCGCTGCGGGCCCGTCGCGTGACCTCACGCAGCGGCAGGCCGAGTGCCGCCGCAGCGGCGGCCACGTCGTCGTGCTCGGGCTTGGCGCCCCAGGGACCGTGCTTGACCCGGACCGGGTGCCCGTCGACGTCCACGGTCACGGTGCTGCGGGGCAGCGCCAGCCGGTCGACGGTGGTGCGCCGCAGCCCGAGGCTGCCGGTCTCGGCGAGCACGATCCGTTCGCAGTCACCTGCCCGCTCCAGCGCGGCGAGCACGTGGACGGTGTGCGCCGGGCGCCCCTTCTTCATGACGATCGGCGAGAGCCAGGCGTCCGCGGCTCCCGCGTCGAGCAGCAGCCCGACCAGGTGGCCCAGCACCTCGCCCGTGACGTCGTCGACGTTCGTCTCCAGCAGCACCATCGCCGCCCCGGCTCCCGACGCGGCCCCTGCGGCCTCGCCGAGCAGGGCCTGCAGCACGTTCGGACGGTCGGCTGGGTCGCGGCTCCCCGCGCCGTAGCCGACCGACTGCAGTGCCATGGTGGGCACCGGCCCGAACCTCGCCTCCGCGGCGACGAGCAGCGCGGCCCCGGTGGGCGTGACGGTCTCCCCACTACCGGTCCCCGTCACCTGAGCGCCCGCCGACGCGAGCAGCGCCGCTGTGGCCGGTGCCGGCACCGGCAGGATGCCGTGCCGGGTCGAGACGGTGCCCGTGCCCAGGCCGAGCGGCCCGCAGTGCACCTCCGTGACGTCGAGGAGGTGCAGAGCCGCGGCGACGCCCACGGTGTCGACCACCGTGTCCAGCCCGCCGATCTCGTGCAGATGGACGACACCCGGATCGGTGCCGTGGATTCGCCCCTCGACCTCGGCGATCGCCCGGACGGCGCGCCCGGCCAGTGGCAGCTCCGCCCGCTCGACGTGCGCGAGCAGGGCCGCCGCCCGGCGCTCGGTTGCCGTGTCCTCCACGGTCACGAGTGCCCTGGTTGCCGACATGCCCCCGCGCGTGACGCGTGCGGCGTCGAGGCTCCAGCCGGCGAGGCCGGTGCGCGCCACGGCCTCGCGGACGCCGTCGAGCGGGGCACCCAGGTCCAGGAGGGCGCCGAGCAGCATGTCCCCGGAGATTCCGCTCACCGGGTTGAGCCAGAGGATCATCGCCGGACCGCCATTCGGTGCGCCGCCACCGCTGCACCGAACCCCGAGTCGATGTTGACCACGACGAGCCCGGGGGCGCACGAGCTGAGCATCGCGAGTAGCGGGGTGACCCCCTCCAGGGTCGCGCCGTACCCCACCGACGTGGGCACGGCGATCACCGGACAGCCGACGAGCCCGCCCACCACGCTCGGGAGCGCACCCTCCATCCCTGCAATGCAGATCACGGCGTCGGCGCCGGAGAGAACCTCGACCTCACCGAGCAGCCGGTGGATACCGGCCACCCCGACGTCGCGCAGCTCGAGGACGTCCAGGCCGACCGCGCGGGCCACCGCCGCGGCCTCGGCCGCCACCGGTGCGTCGGACGTGCCGGCGGAGACGACGACCACCCGGAACGCCCGTGGCGACGCGGGCCGCCAGACGAGCAGGCGGGCGGCCTGGTCGTACTCCCCGCCCGGCACGGCCGCGCTGACAACCGTCGCCGTGGCATCGTCGAGCCGCGTGACGAGCACCGGGCCCTCGTTGGCGGCGAGCAGTGCCCCCACCACGCCGACGATCTGCTCCGCCGTCTTACCCGGGCCGTAGACCACCTCCGGCAGACCGAGCCGCCGCTCCCGACCCGTGTCGGCCCGCGCGTACCCCAGGTCCTCGAAGCCGTCGGTCACGGCGCGCTGCGGGCGGGCATGCCGAGCAGGACATTCATCCGGCCGCTGGCGAAGCCGTGCAGGTCCAGCGCGCAGAAGTCGAAGCCGGCCGAGCGGACGACCGCGTCCAGCTCCCCGCGCAGCTGCGCGGCGCGGGGCACCTCGTCCGCGGGAACCTCGATCCGCGCAACCGCTCCGCCCGCGTGGACGCGCACCCGGCAGACGGGGAACCCCAGCTCACGCACCCCCACCTCGGCGAGCTCGACGCGGTGCAGCACCTCCGGCGTCACCGGGTCGCCGTACGCCACCCGGGAGGCGAGACACGCCGCGGCAGGCTTCTCAGCAGTGTCGAGGCCGAGCGCCACGCTCACCTGGCGCACCTCGGCCTTGCCGAACCCGACGTCGAGGAGCGGAGCGATCGCCCCCCGCTGGCCCGCG
Organism: Pseudonocardia sp.; assembly: GCA_036498885.1. Classification (GTDB taxonomy): domain Bacteria; phylum Actinomycetota; class Actinomycetes; order Mycobacteriales; family Pseudonocardiaceae; genus Pseudonocardia. Next base: position 5,094 of record DASYES010000827.1, on the reverse strand, counting down.
GCCCGCTGGCCCGGCCGATGGTCGCCGAGGTCGTCCATATTGGTGCCGAGGGCGACTCGGGCACCTGACAGGGCGGCCAGCGGCGCGAGCGCGTCGAACAGCGCCGTCTTGCAGTGGAAGCAGCGGTCGGCGCCGTTGGCGACGTACTCGGGCCGGTCGAGCTCGTCGGTGTCCACCTCCACGTGTGCGATGCCGCGGCTCCGGGCGAACTCCTTCGCGGCGACGCGCTCCGCGCGCGGCAGGCTGGCCGACACCGCGGTGACCGCTACGGCACGCTCACCGAGCTCCTCGGCCGCCACGGCGGCCACGAGGGCCGAGTCGACCCCTCCCGAGAACGCCACGAGCAGTCGCTGCTCGCTGCGCAGCCGACCTCGCAGGGCGACGAGGAGGGCATCCACCGGTGGTTGCGTGCGCACCATGTCACTGTATGTGTGTCGCGCGGCGACCCACCACCGGACGGCGGTGCTGCGTGCCGGCGCGCGTCGGCGCAAGGGTAGGGTTTCGCCTGACGCGCCCGAGACCCCGTCGTTTCGACCGGGGTACTTGCGGAGCTCCGGATGGTGCTTCCTCGATCCGGCGCGGGCCAGCGTCTGACAGGCGCCGGAGGTGGAGAGCATGCCCGACCCCGCACAGCCCGGGTCGAATGCGCCCGCTGCAGATCCGGTCGGCGAGTTCCTCGGCACCGTCATCACGCGGACCCGGCCCGGCACGGCCGTCCTCGAGGTGCAGGGCGAGGTGGACACCCTCACCGCACCCCGGTTCTCGGCCGCCGTCGACGAACTGATGAGCGATCGCGAGGGCAGGCTCGTCGTCGATCTGACGGGTGTGACGTTCCTGGCCTCGAGCGGTCTGGCCGTTCTCATCCAGGCGGCACACCGGGCCGAGGAGCGCGGTGCGAGACTTCGGCTGGTCGTCGGCACGCGGGCCGTCCGGCGACCGCTGGAGGTCACCGGCACCGACCAGCTCTTCGACATGTACACCGACGCGCGCGACGCGACCGGCGGCGATGATTGATCCCTCACACAGCGGGTAGCAAGATGACCGATCACGTTTACAGCACGACCGGAAGGAGACCCGGCAGCGTGTCCGACCTGGACGGCCTCTCGCCCGCCGAGACGCTCGACGGGGCCTCGACCGTCGAGGTCCGGACGTCGGCGAGCGCCGCGCTGATCCCGACGATCCGCGCCGTCGCCTCCGACCTGGCCGCGCGAGCAGACTTCGACCTCGACGCCATCTCCGACCTTCGGATGGCCGTGGATGAGGCGTGCGCCACCCTGGTCGACGTCGCCGCACCGTCCTCGATGCTGCTGTGCACCTTCATGGTGCGTTCGGAGCGCATCGAGGTGCACGCCGAGGTACAGGCCCGGCACCCCGATGCTGCGGTGTCCACCGACACGTTCGGATGGCGCGTACTCCAGACCCTCGCCGACGACGTCGCCGTGCACCACGAACCGGGTGTCGGCGGAGCGGGGCCCACTGTCGGCATCCGCCTGGACAAGCGCTCCGGCGATCTACCACGGTGACCAGGGCCGATCCCGAGTACGGCCACCTCGCTCCCCTGCTCGAGCGCTACGCGGCGCTGGAGCCGGACGACCCGGACCGCGAGAGGCTGCGCGAGGAGCTCGTTCGCGGCTTCCTGCCGGTGGCCCAACACATCGCGCGCCGGTTCTCCAACCGGGGCGAGCCACTCGACGACCTCGTGCAGGTGGCCACCGTCGGTCTCATCAACGCCATCGACCGCTACTCCCCGGAGCGCGGCAGCGACTTCTTCTCCTTCGCCGTGCCCACGATCAGCGGCGAGGTGCGACGGCACTTCCGTGACCTCGGCTGGTCGATGCGGGTGCCGCGGCGGCTCAAGGACCTGCACGTATCCATCAACGGTGCGGTCTCGGAGCTGTCGCAGAACCTGGGCCGGGCACCGAAGCCCACCGAGATCGCCGAGCTGCTCGGCGTGCCGGTGTCGGACGTGCTCGAAGGACTCGAGGCCTCGGAGGCCTACCGCAGCTCGTCGCTGGACGAGATGCTCTCGTCCGAGCAGGGCAGCGCCACCGTGGGAGAGCTGGTCGGCGCGGCCGACGCGGAGCTGGACCGCGTCGACTTCCGCCAAGCACTGCGTCCCGTGCTGGCCGAGCTCGCCGAACGCGAGCGGACCATCGTCCTGCTGAGGTTCTTCGGCAACATGACCCAGACACAGATCGCCGATCGCGTCGGGATCTCGCAGATGCACGTCTCCCGCCTACTGGCCCAGACCCTCGACCGGCTTCGCTCGCGGCTGGACCCAGAGACCCGCGTCAGCTGACCTTCGGCTCGTTCCTGCGGAGGGAGACTCATGTCCGGCCAACCCGAACACGTGATGGTCATCGGCGCGGGCCTCGGCGGCCTGCGCACCGTCGAGCAGCTGCGCTCGGCGGGATACCAGGGGCGGATCAGCCTCGTGGGCGCGGAACAGCACACTCCGTACGACCGGCCGCCGCTGTCCAAGCAGATCCTCACCGGCGACTGGGCGCCCGACCGCACCACGCTGGCCGGGCTCGACGAGCTCGAGGACCTGGGCGTCCGCGTCCACCTCGGGATGGCGGCCGTGGCGCTGCGGCCCGGCGGTGGCGGCACCGGCTGGAACCCGGGGGCCACCTCCGGCCACGAGCTCGAGCTCTCCGACGGCGCCACGCTGCACGGTGACGCCGTGGTGATCGCCACCGGCCTGGCGGCCCGCACGCTGCCCGGGCAGCCCGCCTCCGTCCACACGCTGCGCACACTGGACGACGCCCTCGCCCTGCGCGCCGCCCTGACGCGGATCGAGTCGCTCCTCGTCGTCGGCGGCGGATTCATCGGCGCGGAGGTGGCGAGCGCGGCCCGGCAGCTCGGGGTCGCCGTGACCGTCCTGGAGGGCCTACCCGTGGTCCTCGCCCGCGCGCTCGGGCCCGACGTCGGGGCGATCGCCGGCCGGCTGCTCGTGGAGGGCGGCGTCGACCTGCGCACCGGGGTGAAGATCACCGGGTTCACCGACTCCGCGGGCCCCGGCGTGGGCGTCGAACTGGCCGACGGCTCGAGCGTCTCGGCCGACGCCGCGGTGGTCGGCATCGGCGGCGTTCCCCGGCTGGACTGGCTGGCGAGCTGCGGGCTCGACCTCGGCAACGGTCTGCCCTGCGGTCCCACCGGCCGGATCCACGGGCTCGACGCCGGGTGGGCCGTGGGCGATGCGGCCGCCTGGGACGACCCGGTACACGGTGAGCGCTACCGCGACGAGCACTGGACGAGCGCCTCCGACCAGGCCGCGGTGGTGGCTCGCGACATCCTCGGCGCCGCTCCCCCGCCCGCGACCGTGCCCTACTTCTGGTCCGACCAGTTCGGGCTCAAGATCCAGCTGCTCGGCCGCCCGGAGCTGGCCGACTCGGTCGTACCCCTGCACGGCGAGGGCTTCGACGGAGGTCCCGTCCGCGGCACCGTCGCCGGGTACCTCGACGGCGACCGGCTGGTGGCCGTGGTCGGCTTCGGTGCGGCCCGGATCGTCACCCGCTACCGCATGCAGGTGGCCGAAGGCGCAACCCTGTAGAGCCCGGGGTCAGCGGAAGAGGCGGCGGATGAACGCGATGGCGAGCAACGCCCCCACCGCCATGAGGCCGTAGCGGATCCTCGGGTCCTCGAGCTGCTCGTGCATGCTGTCCTTGCCTGCGTCCACCAGGCGCTTCGGGCTGGCCCGCTCACCCAGCGCGTCCAGGCTCTCGGCAAGCGCGTCCCTGGCCTGCTCGATCTCACGCTGGATGGTGTCCGGGTCGCGCGCCACGATGCCTCCTGCAGTTCGCACGGTCGAGGAAGATGCCACCGTAGATCACGCACACCGCACTGCACGGCACGGCTGGGGCGGGTCGGCGTGCCACCCCCCGGCCGTGGTGCGAGTATCGCCGACATGAGCACTCGACTGGCGGTGGGCGACCCGGCCCCGGACTTCACCCTCTCCGACGCCGACGGCAAGCCGGTGTCGCTTTCGGACTATCGCGGTCGCCGGGTCATCGTCTACTTCTACCCCGCGGCCAGCACTCCGGGCTGCACCAAGGAGGCGTGCGACTTCCGCGACAGCCTCGGCGACCTCGGCGACGCCGGGCTCGACGTCATCGGCATCTCGCCGGACAAGCCGGCCAAGATCGCGAAGTTCCGCGACGCCGAAGGCCTGAACTTCCCGCTGCTCTCCGACCCCGACAAGGAGGTCCTCACTGCGTGGGGTGCCTTCGGGGAGAAGAAGATGTACGGCAAGACCGTCACGGGCGTGATCCGCTCCACCTTCGTGATCGACGGGGACGGCAAGATCGAGGAAGCCCAGTACAACGTGCGTGCCACCGGGCACGTGGCGAAGCTGCGCCGGGAGCTCAAGGTCTGAGCCGCCCGGCGCCCAGCACCGCCGCCACCCCGGGGAGTGCCGCCCGGTAGGCCGCCACGAGTTCGCGCGCGACGGAGACCGAGCCGACGAGGGGATGCTGGGCGAAGGCGCGCACTGCCAGTGTCACGGAGCCCGTGAACGCGGCCTCGATCGTGTCCTGCTCCACCGCCTTGACCTGCTGCAGCAGCCCGAGCATCGAGCCCGGCAGCGGATCGGTGGCCAACGGTGTGACGCCGTGCGGACCCACCATGCAGGGCACCTCGACCACCGCGGCCGCCGGCAACCCCCGCACCGCCGTGCCGTTGCGCACATTGAGGATCAGCATGCGCGGCGAGCCGCCGGCCAGCGCCGTCATCAGCTCGAGTGCCACCTGCTGGTAGCCGCCCGCCACGACGTCGGCCGCCTCGCGCTCGCCCGCACCGCTCGCGCGACGGCTCTCCGCCATGTAGGTGGCATCGCGCTCGTCCCGTGTCCGCGACCAGCGTCGCAGGGCGTCCTCCGGGTCGGTGGTGGCCGCCGCGTCGTAGAAGCGAGCCTGCTGCTCGGCGAGGAACTCGCCCCGGGTGATCGGCTCGGATCGGATCGCCGCCACCGCCTCCGGCGTCCGGTAGAAGTAGTAGAGGTACTCGTTGGGCAGCGCCCCGACGGTGCGCACCCAGTCGGCGCCCATCAGCCGCACCTCCTCGATGGTGCGCAGCGCGGCGTCGTCTGCGAGCAGA
>DASYES010000826.1:0-1901 GCA_036498885.1 Pseudonocardia sp. | reverse complement strand
CGCCGTCGTGCTCACTCCGGGTGACGCGAGTTCGGGGTACGCCGTAAAAGACATCGCCGCGGTCACCGACGCCACCACGGCCGACCACATGACCTGGGACGTGACCGACCTCGGCTTCCGGATGGGGCTCTCGCCACGGGTGCCCAGGGTGCTCTCGGTGCACGTGCGGGCCCTGGTCGAGGACCTGCTCGGGCGGCACGGCCTGACCATCGGCGAGGTGGACGGCTGGGCCGTACATCCGGGCGGCCCCAAGATCTTGGACGTGGTGCAGGAGCGGCTCGGGCTCGAGGATGGGGCGCTCGAGGCTTCGCGGGGGGTGCTCTCGGCGTACGGGAACTGCTCGTCCCCGACGGTGCTGCTGGTGCTGGATGCGCTGCGGCGGCGCCCGGCGCCGCCGCGCCGGGTGGTGATGCTGGCCTTCGGGCCGGGCCTCACCCTGTACGGCACGCTCCTCGAGACCTCTACAGTCGCGGTGTGACCACCACTGACCGGGCCCGTGGTGCTGTGCTCTATGCCGGCGCCGCTGCCCTGCTGGTCGCGGGTGGGGCGTGGTGGGTGCACGCCAAGCCCGACGAGCCGGCCACCCCGGCCGTCGCGGCGTGGCGGGCGACCGCCGAGAGGCTGCTTCCGGCGCCCCCGGAGGCCGAAGCGGTCGACACGGTGGAGCTGAGCGTCGGGCTCGACCGGGAGATCGACGCCCAGGTCGGCAACGGCGGGCACCGCCTGTCGGTGGTGTGCGTCGGAGGCTCGGACAGCGTCCTTCGGATCAGCCTGGGGCTCGACGACTCGGGCCGGGGGCTGGACTGCACCGGTGATCAGCCGCCGACCCGCTTCGAGGTCGGGCTGGCCGGCCAGCTGCGGATGAACCTCAGCGTCGCCGGCACCACCCCGGTGATCTTCCGCTATTCCGTGGTCAAGACCGACTGACGATCGCCTCGTCGTTCGCAGCACGCCCGTGCTGCCGCATGGGCGTGCTGCCGCATGGGCGTGCTGCCGCGTGGGCGTCCTGCAGCCTGCCCGTCCTGCAGCCTGCCCGTCCTGCAGCCTGCCCGTCCTGCAGCCTGCCCGTCCTGCAGCCTGCCCGTCCTGCAGCCTGGCCGTGCTGCGACGCGGGCGTGCTGCGACGCGGGCGTGCTGCGACGCGGGCGCGCTCAGATGCGGGCCAGGAAGGGCTGGATGTCGTCGACCGAGGCGGTGCGCTGGATCGTCTGGACGATCTGACCGTTGCGATCGACCACCAGGGCCGCCGCCGTCCCGTCGGGCGCGCCGAGCTTGAGCTGTTCGCGCACGTTGTTGCTCGGCGGGTTGTGCAGCAGTTGCACCGACTGGCCGGGCACCTGGGCCCTCGGGCTGGTCTGTGGGGTGGTCTGAGTGGCCGGCGTGACCTGGGCGGCCGGAGTGCTCGCCTTGGCCGTGGCGGCCCCGCTGAGGGCGGCCCCGATCACCACGATCGCGATCTCGGGGCGGCTCTGCGTCGCGGTGACGGTCGTGGCGACCAGATTGTCGCAATCGCAGCCGTCGGTGACCAGGATGACCGCGGGCAGCTTGGCCCGCAGCGGGACCATGCGGCCGTCGTCACCGACCAGTTCGAGGGCGGGCAGTGATCCGAGGTGCTCGTCGCCGGTGCGCTGGGCGACGGGCTGGCGGGGCGGGCCGGGCCAGGCCGACGCGAAGAGGCTGGCCACCGTGACCAGCACGGCCATCGAGATGATCAGAACCGGGGCGCGCAGCAGGGCTGTGCCAACCTTGCGCAGCTGCCTCAGGCCGGGGCGGTTGAGCAGGCGGCGCCACGGGGTCGATCGATCGGACAGCTTGAGCTCGGCGCGGATCGCCTCGACTTCGTCGGAGAGTTCGGACAGGTCGTCCGGGATGACGATGACGCCCCACTCTTCGGGGAGGTC
>DASYES010000825.1:0-5370 GCA_036498885.1 Pseudonocardia sp. | reverse complement strand
GCCGGCGCGCGCCGATATGTCGCCCACGTGGTCGCGGAAGGGAAGCATCCGCACCTCGCCGCCCTGGAGCTCCCCTCACCGCCCACCGAGGATCCGTTCCCGGAAGTCCTCCGGCGGGTGCTCGGTGGCCTGCTCACGTAGACATCGATCCACGACCTGGGAGCATCCCGGCGATGACCGACGCATCGACGCCATCGGGCACCGGTACGGACGAGTACGACCAGGCGTTCCGGCGCTGCACGACAGCCGCCTCGTGCGCAAACTCTGGTCCGAGGCGATGGGCAAGCAGTAGCCGGAGGAGGTCGACCCTTTCAGCTCGTGCTGCTGGTGGCTGCTCGGACAGTTCGTTGCGGGTATCCGGTCGAGGCCGGGTGGCACGGTGGTGGATCTCGGGTGTGGCCGGGGCGGCCCTGGCCTGTGGCCGGCCAGGGCGCTGTCCACCCGCCTGGTGGGCATCGACATCAGCCCGGTCGCGATCGAACTGGCGAGGTCGCGGGCGCCGCGGTTCCTCGCCGACGGCCGGGCCTCGTTCCGTGTGGCCGGGTTCAGCTTCACCGGGCTGGAGCCGGCCACGGCCGATGCTGTGGTGAGCTTCGACGCGCTGCCCTTCGCCCCTGACCTCGACGCCGCGCTGCGCGAGATCCACCGCATCCCGAGGGTGGGCGGGCGCCTCGCCTTCACGGCCGCGCAGAGCCCGGCACCGGCGCCAGGGTCCACCGGCACGGGGGAGCGGCACCTCGACGATGCGGGCTTCGCCGTGGAGATGCAAATGATCAACGCGTTTCATCACGAGCACTTCCGGCGGCTCTACACGCTGTGGAACGAGAACGCCGCCGAGCTGCGGTCCGAGCTCGGCGAGGCGGTGGCGAACGGTCTACCCGCCGAGGCCGCAGGCGTCGATCAGCTCGACCAGCAGGACGCGCTGCTCTTCGTGGCGCAGCAGCGCCCCGGCTGACCCGGACGCAATGTTTCACGTGAATCATGCGGCGCGGCAGGCCCGGCCTGCACCATGGAGGTGACTGGTTGCCGGCTCCCCGGTCCGCCGCGGGAAGGACGTCCGATGGATCAGACCGCCGTACTGATGATCGACATGCAGAACTCGTACATCGCCGAGGACGGCATGCGTGATGCGTTGGGCTGGCCGCCGATCTGGCGGCTGGAGGAGACGGTCGCCGCCTGCGCCGGTCTGCTGGCCACCGCCCGTGAGCAGGCGCTTCCGATCATCTACTCGCGAGGGGTCGGCAGTGCGGCCGGTCACCTCGGGGACAACCCGCGCTCGGCCCGCTTGCTCAGACACCGCGCTCACCGCATACCCGAGCTCTCACCGGCCGAACAGGCCTGGAGCCGGCAGATCATGGACACCGTCGCACCCCGGGCCGACGACGTGGTGCTGGACAAGAGCCGTGCCAGCTTCTTCGACTACACCGAGCTCGAACCCCTACTGCACAACCTCGCCGTGACCCGGCTGATCGTGGCAGGCCTCCAAACCAACGTCTGTGTCGAGGCGACGGCCCGCGCGGCACTCAGCCGCAACTTCGAAGTCGCCGTCCCCGACGATGCGGTCTCCACCGACGGTCCCGACCTCAACGTCGCAGCGCTGAATTCCATGCGCGTCCTCTACGTCGAGATCGCGCCGTGGAAGGAGCTCATCGCTCCAGGTGCGACGTGGCAACGCGCCTTCACCACACCCGACTACGGCCGCAATCCCGCCTACTGGAGCGAGACGACTCACGCCGGCAGCACTCGATAGTCGATGAATGTCGCGTGCGACGACTGCCGCACGCCGAGGTGCTGCAGCTGGACAGGGCGGGCGAACCCGTCGAACAGCCGCTTGCCTGCGCCGAGCACCACCGGCGCCACGATGATCGTCAGCACGTCGACGAGCCCGGCGTCGAGAGCCTGCCGGATACGTCGGCTCCGCCCATGACGTGGACATGCCCGGCCCCCGCGGCTTCCTTCGCCGTTTCCACGGCCTTCCGCACGCCGTCGACGAACGTGAAGCCCGCTCCGTCCGGCTGCTCGTCCGGCCGATGCGTCACGATGAAGCACGGCACTCCCGCCGGGTTGGTGCCGCCCCAGCGATCTGCCGCCTCGTACGTCCACCGGCCCGCGACGACCACGCCGAGGCCGGTCATGACCGTCTCCAGCCAGGCCAGGTCGTCCCCCGTGGCCCTTCCGTCGGAAGGGGTGTCATGGGTCCACGGTCCGCCGAACACCCAGTAGTGCAAGCGCTCGCCGCCCACGCCGAGCCCCTTGCCTCGTCGGTGACCACAAGGTCGCAGCAGTGACCGACGATCAGCGCCCGGTCACTGCGTGGGTCAGCGGATTCCCTCCCACACCGCGCGGGTGTCCCCGCGGGGGTCGCGCACGGTCTCGACCGTCGTTCCGAAGCGCCGGACACTGCGCTCCTGCCCGTAGGGCTCCCACCCCGGGTCACCGTTCGTCGCGAACGACACCCACGTCCGGTGCATCGCGTCGGCCAGCTCCTGCGGCGGTTCCTGGCCCGTGAGACCAGTAGCGCTGCTCAGAGTGTCGAAGACGAACCCCAGCTCGAGCGCGTGGCAGGCGCCGAGCTTGCCGTCGAACGCCGCCGACGCCCAGTCGAACTCGTAGACGTACGTGCGCGGGTGCGCCTCGGCGATCCGCAGCATCGGGATGCGGAACAACCAGTCCGTCACGACGTCGGCGAGCAGCACACCGGGCGACGCGCCCGGTCGGACCGCCCGATACGCGTCGAGCGCGCCGACGGGCAACCCGTACTTCCGCGCGACGGCCTGCAGCGTCACCTCGGTGGCACCGTCCATCAGGCCGGACGGCACGATGAACAGCCGGTACTCGTCCCTGGTGGACCCCACCAGCAGGTCGACGCCGTCGGCGATGCGGCTCGTCGGCAGGTCGGGCAGGACGTCGCCGTCCACCACCGGCTCGTAGATCAGCCCGTTCACGGCGGCCTCGCCCCACCGGTCGGGGTCGGGCGCCGACTGCATCTGGACGGTGAGTTCCTGCTGCGCCTTCACCAACCGCTGCGGAGGCACCTGCCGGAGCTCGTCGATGGGTACGCCGACCTCGTCCGCCACATGACCGGCGATACGCGCGGCGGTCGCCGCCGAGAGGACGGGGTGACGCCCGCCGCTCTGCAGAATGGCCCGCCGGAACAACCCCGTGGCCGCGGGCATCGCCAGCAGAGCCGCAATGCTCATTCCGCCGGCCGACTCGCCGAACACGGTGACGTTGCCGGCGTCGCCCCCGAACGCGGCGATGTTGTCCTGCACCCAGCGCAGCGCCGCCACCTGGTCGAGCAGGCCGATGTTGGCCGTGCCGCCGGGAAGCAGCAGGAAGCCCTCGGCGCCGAGCCGGTAGTTCACGCCCACCAGCACCACTCCGTCGCGGGCGAAGGCCGTGCCGTCGTAGGTCGGCTGCGAGTTCGAACCGTTGACGAAGGCACCGCCGTGGATCCACACCATCACCGGGGCGCCCTCGGCGTTCTCCGGCGCCCAGACGTTGACGTTCAGCCACTCCGCACCCGGGACGACCGCTGCCTGGAGGATCCGGTCCATCGGCGGCGGGTAACCGGGGCCCGGCACTGTCGGGCCGTGCTCCAGCGCGTGGCGGATGCCGTCCCAGGCAGGCGCCGGGGCGGGCGGGGCGAACCGGTAGGGCCCTGACGGGGCCGCCGCGTACGGAATGCCGAGGAAGCGCGACACACCGCCTTCCGCTCGTCCACGAACCTTGCCCGCCGACGTCATCACTACGCGATCCATGCTCGCAGTGTCGTCCTGGATGATCCGCTCCGACAGACCCCGCGGAGGTCACGGACCCGAACATCCGCTCCGGATACTGTGCGCCTCGTGAGTGCCAGGTGACCGGCGCGGTCGAGAGGTGGCGCGAAGTCGGCGACCGCGTGTACGTGCGACGCCACCACGACATGGATCTCAACGTCGGCTTGGTGGTCGGCGACGGCGCATGCCTCGTCGTCGACACACGGGCGACCTGGGAGCAAGGTCGCGAGCTGACCGAAGCGGTCCGCACCCTCACCCCGCACCCCTGGGCTGTGGTCAACACCCACATGCACTTCGACCACAGCTTCGGCAACGCGGCCTTCCGACCCGCGAGCATCTGGGGACACCGCCGCTGCGTGGAAGCCCTGACCGACCATGGTGAGGCAACTCGCCTCCAGCTCGTCGAGCGCTGTCGGAACGCGGGCGATGCGGAGAAGGTCGCGGAGCTCACCGCTACCCGTATCGACCCGCCCGACCTGCCGGTGGACGACCGGGCCACTCTGGACGTCGGCGGCCGCGCGGTGGAGCTGCGCCACCTCGGGCGCGGTCACACCGACAACGACCTCGTCGTGCTCGTGCCCGACGCGGACCTGCTACTCGCCGGTGATCTCGTGGAGCAGGGCGCGCCACCGCAGTTCGGCGACGGTTTCCCACTGGAATGGCCGGACACCATGGACGCGGTGGTGTCCTTGATCAGTGGCGCGGTGGTGCCAGGGCACGGCGCCGTGGTCGACCGGGCGTTCGTCGAAGGCCAGCGCGACGAGCTGGCCCGGCTCGCCGAGGTCGCGCGACACGGACACGCGACGGGCAGGCCTGCCACCGACGTCGCACGGGACCTGCCGTACTTCGGCAGGTTCGCGCCGCAGGCCGTCGAGCGCGCATACCTGCAGCTCTCGGCAGAGACGGCCTGACCGTCGCCGGCGCGGCTACACCTCGGCGAAGCTGAACAGGCGGCGGTCGCGCTCGAGGGGGACGGACGGCGCCCTGAGCACGCCGGCCCCCACGGCCCATCCGGGCCTCGGCCCGGCCACGAACGCCGTCTCCGCCACCCCGGCGTCGGAGAACCACGAGCGCAGTCGTGGAGTCAGGTCCGGCGCGCGGGTGCTGCGCGTCCACAGAACGGTCCCGCCGGTCGCGAGAAGGGCCGGGACGGCAGCGATCGTTCGCGCGATGTCCTGGTCGGAGATGTTGCCGAAGATCCCGCACAGCAGCAGCACATCCGCCGGCACCGCTCCTCGGCACGCCGCGGTGGTGCCTGCGTCGCCCTCCACCACCTCGACGGACGCCTGCGCCGCCGAGCGAGCCGCGGCGCAGAGGTCCGGGTCGAGCTCGACCAGGCGAGCGGTGACGTCGGCCCCGCGGGGGTGTGTCGCCAGAACCGGCAGGACGTCGCGGCCCTGCCCGGCGCAGAGCGACAGCAGCCGGATCGGCCCAGGTGGTACCCGATCGAGCGCCAACCGGATCTGCTGCTGCACGGCGAGAAGTCGTTGTGACAGCGGGCTGTCCGGGTCGTCGTAGGCACCATGCCATTCGGTCCAGTCGTTCATGCGACCAGATTGGCTGACAGCGTGCTCCGGGCCGCGGGTGATCG
>DASYES010000824.1:0-4465 GCA_036498885.1 Pseudonocardia sp. | reverse complement strand
CACCTCCCGCCGGCATCTTGTCGCCCGAATCGTTGCATACGGGGGCAGGGTATGAACAGCGGCCCCGCGCCGGGGCCCGTGGTCAGCGCACCGGGGTGAGCCGGAAGCCGTCGTAGCCCGCGGCCGCCACCTCCTCACAGTGGCGGGCGTAGGCGGCGAGCCCACCGGCGTAGGGCATGAACACCCGCGGCTTCCCGGGGACATTCGCGCCCAGGTACCAGGAGCTCTCCGCCATCGGCAGGAGTGTCCGGTGCGCGGCCTCGTTCACCTGCGTGCCCCAGGCGTTCGCCGCAGCGTCGGTGGTCTCGATCCGTGCCGATCCGGTGGAGCGCAGGTGGAGCAGGCACGCAGAGATCCAGTCGACATGCTGCTCGATGGCGGTGGGCATGTTCGTGAGCACCGAAGGGCTGCCCGGCCCGGTGATCGTGAAGAGGTTCGGGAAGCCGGGGACCTGCAATCCGAGGTAGGTGCGCGGCCCCTCCGCCCAGACGTCCCGGAGCGCCCGCCCTCCGTCGCCGCGGATGTCGATGCTCAGCAGGGGGCCGGTGAGCGCGTCGAAGCCGGTGGCGAACACGAGGCAGTCGAGCGGATACTCCCCCGCCGAGGTGCGCAGCCCGGTAGGCGTGGCCTCGACGATCGGCGACTCCCTGACGTCGACGAGCGTGACGTTGTCGCGGTTGTAGGTCTCGAAGTAGCGGGTGTCGATCGGCGGGCGCTTGGTGGCGAAAGGATGGTCCCGAGGCATCAGCCGCTCAGCGGTGGCGGGGTCGCGCACCGTCTCGCGGATCTTGGTGCGGATGAACTCCGCCGCCGTGTCGTTCGCGTCCTTGTCGGTGAGCAGGTCGGCGAACGCGGCCCGGAACCGGAGCCCGCCGCGGCCCCACAGCTCTTCGTAGATCGCGGTGCGCTCCTCGTCGGAGACCGAGAACACGGGCCGGTCGCTCACGTGGAACGGGTGCCCGTTGATCGTCGCGCGCTGGGTGTTGCGGATCTCGGCGTAGTTCTCCTTGACCTCCCGCTGGAACGCCGCCTCCATCGGCCCGTTGCGCGCAGGGATGCTGTAGTTGGCGGTGCGCTGGAAGACCGTGAGGTGCGCCGCCTGCTCCGCGATGACGGGGATGGCCTGGATGCCCGTCGAGCCGGTGCCGACGACCCCGACGCGCAGGCCCGCGAAGTCGACACCGTCGTGGGGCCACCGGCCGGTGTGGAACCACCTGCCCCCGAATGTCTCCAGTCCCGGTATCCGGGGGATGTTCGCCGAGGACAGGCAACCCACCGCTGTGACGAGGAACCGCGCGGCGTAACGCTCCCCGCCGTCGGTGCGCAGCACCCAGCCGCCGTCGCGGTCGTCGAACACCGCCTCCGTGACGCGCCGGCCGAATCTGATCGAACGCCGCAGGTCGAGCCGATCGGCCACGTGGTCCAGGTATCTCAGGATCTCCGACTGCTCGGCGTACCGCTCGGTCCACTCCCATTCCTGCTGGAGCGCCTCGTCGAACGAGTAGGAGTAGTAGTAGCTCTCCGAGTCGCACCGCGCGCCCGGGTAGCGATTCCAGTACCAGGTGCCGCCGACGCCGTCGCCCGCCTCCAGGACGGTCGCCGAGAAGCCGAGGTCACGCAGGCGATGGAGCATGTAAAGGCCGGCGAAGCCGGCCCCTACGACGAGCACGTCGGTCGTTTCCGCGCTCTCGTGCGCAATAGTCATGGTCCCTCCTCCTGCCTACTCTGATCGTCGAAGCCCGGTAACGCACGCGATGGGAGACGTCTTGGCGCTCGATCAACAGTTCCGCGACGTGATCGACCTTCTGACGAGCGCCGGGGCGTTGCCGCTGGTCCGCGGGACAGCCGAGGAAACCCGGAACCACTACCGCTCACTCGCGATGGCCCGCAGGGGCGATGGCTACGCACCGGAGCCGGTGGCCGAAGTCACGGACCGCACCGTCGACGGCCCGGCCGGCCCCGTTCCGGTGCGGATCTACACCCCGCTCGACGATCGCGGGCGCGTCGTCACCTACCTGCACGGCGGCGGGTGGGTGGTGGGCGACCTCGACACGCACGACCCGGTCTGCCGGCGGGTGGCCAACGCCCTCGGAGCCGTCGTCGTCTCGGTCGACTACCGGTTGGCCCCCGAGCATCCGCATCCGGCCCCGCTCGACGACACGATGGCAGCGCTCGAGTGGGTAGCGAGTAGCTTTTCCGGCCGCCCGCACGTCGTCGCCGGCGACAGCGCCGGGGCCGGCATCGCCGCGGGCGCCGCACTGCGGGCACGCGACGGGGCAGGCCCGCCGCTGGCGGCGCAGCTGCTCGTCTACCCCGCCACCGACCCCGCGATGGAGCTGCCCTCCACCCGCGACAACGGCGACGGGTACTTCCTCACCCGCGCCGACATGGAGTGGTTCTACGACCAGTACCTCCCCGAGCCGGGCACGCGCGCGGCACCCGAGATCGACCTCGCGCACGCCGACCTGACCGGCCTCCCGCCTGCCGTCGTCGCCACGGCCGAGTTCGACCCGCTGCGCGACGAGGGCGATGCTTACGCCGAGCGCCTGCGTGCCGCGGGCGTCACCGTGCGGCACCTGCCCGGTCCGGGGCTGATCCACGGCTACTTCGCCTTCCTCGGTGTGGTGGACGCGGCGGATGTGCGCAGCCGCGAGGTGCTCGGCGCGCTCGACGACCTGCTGCTCTGACGGCACGCCGCCAGAATGAGCAGGTGACGACGACAGCAGGTGGGGCCGGTGGCGTCGCGGCACGCTCGCGCGCGGAGCATGCCCGCCGCGTCGCCGACGTGTTGCGCCAGCAGATCACCGGCGGACGGTTCGGCCACGGGCTCCTGCCCGACGAACGCACACTGGGCACGGAGCTCGCGGCGTCCCGCAACGTGATTCGCGAGGCGCTGGGGCTGCTGCGGACAGAGGGGCTGATCACGCGCCGCCAGGGCGTCGGAACGATCGTGGTGATGCCGAAGTACGGCCACGGCCTCGACCGCCTCGCCGGTCTCGCGGAGGCCCTCACCGGGTACGGCGCGGTGACCAACGAGATCCGTGCCGCCCGCACCATCTCGAACCCGCCCGCTGCCGTGGCCGAACGGCTCGAGCTGGAGCCCGGCACCGACGTGGTGTACATCGAGCGCCTGCGCAGGCTCGGCGGGCTGCCGCTCTCGCTCGACACCACCTATCTGGCGCCCGACATCGGCGCGGACCTGCTCGGTCACGATCTCGCAGGCCGTGACCTGTTCGCGCTGATCGAGGAGACCACCGGACGCCGGCTCGGGCAGGCCGAGGTGTCGGTGCACGCGGTGAACGCCGGCCCTGACACCGCAGCGCTCCTGGAGATCGAACCCGGCGCCGCGGTGTTCGCGATCGAGCGGCTCACCCGCCTCGCCGACGGCCGGCCCGTCGACGCAGAGTCCGTGCACATTCGTGCCGACCGGCTCGTGCTCCAGGCGAGGCTGCACCGCTCGGCCCCGGACTGAAGCCAGGTGGCGGATCTCGCGCTCCGCTGGCAATCGCCGCAGCTCACGGGTTTTCGCAGGTAGAGAGGGTGGCGTAACTTCGCTGAAACATCTGAGCGCATAGAGTCGGCACCGAGAGCTACGGATCGAGGCCCCGGGCCATCCGGAGCGGCCGGTCGGCCGGGCCCACCCCGGCACGAGCGCGGGCACACCGAGGAGGTTCATCTGTGGGTATCGCCGTGCCCGATGCCGGCCTCGCCACTCGACGCACCTGGCCCCTCAGCGCGGCGATGTGCATGTGCGTGGCGTTGGTGGTCGGCATGGTGTCGGCGATCAACCTCGCCATCCCGTCGCTCGCCGCGAGCGAGCTGCACCCGGGCGCCACCGAACTGCTCTGGGTCGTCGACGGCTACGTCGTCGTCTTCGCCTGCCTCCTCGTCCCGGCCGGTGCCGTCGCCGACCGCTTCGGGCGCAAGGGCACCCTGCTGTGCGGGATGGCGGTCTTCGCGGGAGGCACCGCCGTCTGCGCGGTCGCACCCACCGTCGCCGTGCTCATCTGCGGCCGCGTGATCGCCGGGGTCGGCGCGGCGGCCGCTCTTCCGACCACGCTGGCGCTGCTGGTCGGGTCCGTGGGTGCCGGGCAGCGGCCCCGACAGATCGCCGTCTGGGCCTCGATGACGGGGGTGGCCGCCGTGCTGGGCAACGTGGGCGGCGGGGCGGCCGTGCAGTACGGGTCCTGGCGGGCCCTCTTCGCCGCCGTCATCCCGCTGGCTCTCGTCGCGCTCGCCGCGGCCGCCCGTGTCGCCCCGAGACAGCCGCACCACCGCCGGAGGATCTCGGTCCGCAGCAGCCTCCTGTTCACGGGCGGCTGCGTTGCGCTGCTCTACGGGCTCGCGTCCGTGGCAGCCTCCGGCGTGGCCTCCGCGGAGGTGCTCGCGGGGCTCGGCGCGGCCGTGCTGCTCCTCGGCATCTGGACGGTTCGCGAGCGGCGCGCCGAGCACCCGCTCCTCGACC
>DASYES010000823.1:0-3707 GCA_036498885.1 Pseudonocardia sp. | reverse complement strand
TCACCCTCGCCGGGATCGGGGTCCTGCTCGTCATGGTCAGGTTCTCGTCGAACGTCTGGGCCTTCGCGCCCGGACTTCTGCTCATCGGTCTCGGCCTCGGAACGATGCTGACCCCCTCGGTCAACGTCGTGCAGTCCGCCTTCCCCGAGGAGCAACAGGGCGAGATCTCCGGCCTCTCGCGCAGCGTGTCGAACCTGGGCTCGTCCCTGGGCACTGCCATCGCCGGCACCATTCTCGTCGCCGGCCTCGCCACACCGGGTCGTTCGTACGCCCTCGCCATGATCGTTCTAGCCGGAATCGGCCTCCTTGGTCTGGCAGCGACGATCTGTCTACCCGCCAGGACCGGCCGCGCCCCATGAGGACATGGGTCCCGAGTCTCAGCTGCCCAGCGCAAGATCACCCAGATCTGCGAGGGCACCAACCAAATCCAGCGGCAGGTGATGGCCCTCGCCCTGCTGCGCTGAACGTGGGCGGGGTCAGGTGAGGCGCACCGTCGTGCGCTCCGCCGCCGCCCTGCGTTCCATCGCGTCTGCTGCCGGGTTCCTGACCTGCACCAGGGACGCCCCGGCCGCCAGCACCGCGAGCAGGCCGTTGCCCAGCCCGTCGGCGCTCGACCACTCCAGTGTGGACAGCACGCGGTCGGAGCCCGTGAGCCCGAGCACTGCGGCTCTGGCGCGGGCGTCGGCGAGCACCTCCTCCACGGTGGCGCCGGCCAGCGCGGGGGTGTCGTCGGGGATCGGTTCCCACGAGACGAACTCGTCGCCGTGCAGCCGCACCTCGGTAGCGAAGTCGATCACGCCGGACGGCAGCCCGGGGACGCCCTTGCCGAACGCGTCCAGTGAGAGCGCCAGCACGCCGCCCGGCGGGTCCGCGGCCAGCGCGAGATCGAGGCGGTCGGTGTCGCACAGCACCCACTCCGCCTCGGTGGGTGCGGCGACGATCTCGGCACCGCAGGACCACGCCCCCAGCAGCACCGCGGCCGTCTGCCAGTGCGCGGGGAGCAGGAGGGCAACCCGGGCACCCGGTTCGACGTCGCACTCGTCATGGAGGAGGTTGGCCGTCTTCGCGGTCCAGTTGGCGGTGGTGGTGCCGGACAGCTCGATGCGCTCGCCTGTCGCGTCGTCGTAGAAGGTGATCAGCGGGCGGGCGGCGGCCGCGCCGGAGCGCAGGGGGTCCAGCAGAGCTGCGGTGAGCGTCACGGGCACACCGTAGGTCAGTCGACGCAGGGCACGCCCGCCGCCGTGATCGGCGCGGCGGCACCCGAAGGCGCGGCGACCGGGCGTGCGCGGGCGTCGTCGGCCTGAGCGGGCAGCGTTGCCGGGTTGAAGTCGGCTCCGAGCAACACGTCCAGGTGGCCTGGTGTCACACCGCCCTCGCTCCGCACCGGAATCCCGCCCAGCTGGTCGGCCACCGCCTGCGCCGCCTCGCGGTCGGAGCCGGTGTAGCGGACCACGGAGGTGGGCGTCGGGCCGGTGTTGTCCACGGTGCCCGAGACGAAGTCGAGATCGCGCATGCGGCGGGCGACCGCGGAGGCCATCCCGGCGAGGTTCGAGCCGTTCTGGACGTCGACGACGTAGCGCGACGCGATCACGTCGGTCCGGGCCGGTGGCAGGGGGGGTGCCTTCCGCGCCGCCTCCGCCGCGCGTTGTTGCTCCTCGATGCGCTGGTCGACGAACGTCTTCACCTGTGCCGGATTCACCAGCACGACGTCGCCACGTGAGTTCGACTCGGTACCGGTGGTGGGGATGGTGAGGAACTCGAGGTTTCCCGCTGCGATGTCGGACGCCTGTTGGGCGAAGCTGAGGAGGTCCCAGCCGGAGTCGATGACCAGGGCCTGCTGGGCGGCGCCGATCAACGAGCTGAGCTTGCTCGGGTTGGTCAGCGTGCCGCTGGAGAGGATCTTGTCGGCGACCGCGGCGAGGAACACCTGCTGGCGGCGAATCCGCGATATGTCGCCTTCGGGCAGCCCGTGCCGCTGCCGGACGAATGCGAGCGCGGCGGCACCGGAGATCGTCTGCGGCCCGGCGTCGAACCGCGCACCCGAGAGCGGGTCGTTCACCGGCGCCTTGAGACAGACGTCGACGCCGCCGATCGCCTCGGTGAGGTTGTAGAAGCCGAGGAGGTTGATCTCGGCGTAGTGGTCGACGTGCAGGCCGGTGAGGTCCTCCACCGTCTGGATCAGCGTGCTGCGGCCCTTCTGGGACGACTCGGCCTCCACCTGCTGGGGGTCCTTGACTCCCTCGGCCACCAGCTGCTCGGCCGCGAGCGCCTTCGTCGCCGGGTAAGCGGCGTTGATCTTGTCCCGCTGGTAACCGGGGATGTTGACGTAGCTGTCACGGGGGATGGAGAACGCCACCGCGGCGCCCCCGCCCTTCGGCACGTGCAGCAGGATGATCGTGTCGGAGTTGAGCACGCCGGAGTCGGGACCGCTGCTCAGGAGGCGCTGCACCGCGGGGGGCAGGGGGTTGCCCTGGGCGTCGGTGCGGCTGTCCACGCCGACCAGCAGGATGTTGTCAGCGCCGTCGTCGTCGCCTGCGGCGATCACGTTGGTGGTGGTGATCCCGGCCGTGATGTCGCGGTAGAGGCCCCACGCGGTGCCGGTGAGCACCATGACCAGCACCGACGCCACGACGAGAACCAACTGGAGCCGCTGCTTGACCGTGCGCCGCGGCTTCGGGTCGCGCGTGGCCACGGGCGGGCGCGTGCGCGTGGGGCGTGCGGTACTCGCACCCGGCGCATCCGATCGGCTGGTGGGGCGGGCGCCGGACCCCCGGGGCGCGCCGCGCGTACTGGCGGTTCCGGACGCGCCCGGCTCGGACGTCGTCCGGCGGCCGGACGCGTACCGCGCCGAGCGGTCCGGGCGCGGTACGCCCTGTCGGCGGACGGGGCGAGGGGGGTTGCGGCGCGGACGGTCGTCGGAATTGCCCCGCCCTTGCACCTGTGCACCTCCAAAGGCCGCCGCTGTCGGATCTCCTAGGGTGCAGCACGATGTGCGCTCGTCCGCTTCGGGCGGTGCGCGTGTCGCGGGTGAGCGTTATCGCGTCCACAGTTGTCACGAAGAGTGGCCCCGGGCGGCAGCCCGGGAGAAGAGGGGGCCCTCCTTGCCCGAACAGCTGTCGTTGTTGCTGCCCGTGTGGGCCGGTGACCGGCCCGACTTCCTCACCGAGGCGTTCCGCTCCTCAGTGGACGACCAGACCCGTCGGCCGGACGAGGTCGTGATCGTTCGTGACGGGCCCGTGCCCGCCCCGCTCGAGGAGCGGATCGCGAAGCTCGCCGCGACGAGTCCGGTGCCCGTCGAGGTGGTGGCATTGGAGCGCAACGTCGGCCTCGGCCCCGCGCTCGACGCCGGCCTCGCGGCGTGCCGGTACGCGATCGTCGCCCGGATGGACGCCGACGACATCTCCCTTCCACACCGGTTCGCCGCGCAGATGCCGATCATCGAAGGCGGCGCGGACATCGTGGGCTCGGGCCTGCTGGAGTTCGGTGCACACCCCGACGACGTCGTCGGCACCCGGACGCCTCCGACGGAGCCACGGGACATCCGGACCCGGGCGCGGTTCGCCGTGCCGTTCAACCACCCCACCGTGGTCTACCGGCGCGCGCTGGTGCAGTCCGTCGGCGGCTACACCGACTTCCCGCTGATGGAGGACTATCTGCTCTGGGCGAAGATGATCGTCGCGGGAGCTCAGGTGGCCAACCTCGCGGAG
>DASYES010000822.1:0-5748 GCA_036498885.1 Pseudonocardia sp. | reverse complement strand
GAGGACGGTGCTCGGCACTATTGGCTAGGCGGCTCCGGGCAACCCGAACCGGTGCTCGGCTGCGTGCGGCTGCTCAGGGAACCGGGCGCTGACTTCCGGATCGGACGGCTGTGCACCGCCCGGTCGGCGCGTGGGCGAGGGCTCGGGCGGCGGCTGATGGAGGCGGCACTGGCAGAGGTGGGCGATGACGGGTGCGTGCTCGACTCGCAGGAGCACCTCGCCGACTTCTACGTCGGCTACGGGTTCCGCCCCACCGGCCCTGCCTACGACTGGGATGGCGTCGCCCACGTGCCGATGCGCCGCGACGGCCGCTGACTTTCCGCTGACCGCTACGGTGCGTCGTTAGCGGTGAACGCGCCGCACCGTGCCCGGTCCCGTACCGGACGTTGCGGGATACTCCGCTCGAACGTGCACGAAAAGTACAGGGTGAGTGGAGCGAGGTAACCAGATTGGCGGACGACCCGACGCGGGCGACGGCACGTCCCGGCTCCCCGCTGCACGGCAGTGTCGGGCCGGAGGACCCACACGCCGACCCGGCCACCAACCCCGCGATGCGGCCGGTCCACGTCCCGGAGCCGGAAGGACCGACGGTGCCGACGCCGGCGCCGTTCCCACCCGACCCCGCCCCCGGCCCTGCGCCGGCGGTGGTGGTCACCCGCACCCGCACCGGCGGGTGGTGGACGGGCCTGGTCCTGTCCGCGGTGGTGTTGCTGTTCCTGCTGATCTTCATTCTGCAGAACAACGCGCCGATGCAGATCAACTTCCTCGCCTGGACGGGAACGCTGCCCTCGGGCGTGGCGCTGCTCCTGTCGGCGGTCGCGGGCCTGCTGCTCGTGGCGATCCCCGGCGGTCTGCGCATCCTGCAGCTGCGCCGCGCGGCGAAGCAGAGTGACCGTCGGCTCCGCTGACCGCCCCGCCCGCGAATCGTCCCGAGAAACGAAGAAGCGCAGCACCCCGGAAGGGGTGCTGCGCCTCGTGGTCGGTTCGGGCTCAGGCGGCCGTGTCGCCGCGGCGTCCGCGGCCACCTGAACGGGCAGCTCCTGAGCGGACCGCGCCGCCGCGTGGCCGTCGGCCTCCGCCGCTGCCCCGGGGGTTCGGCTTCTGCTTCGGCGGTTCGACGATCGGCACGCCCGACGGTGGCCGGGCACCGGTGATCTGCACCAGCGCCGCGTCGCCCGGACGGATCTCGGTGTTGGTGGCACGGACCCCGGCGAGCCGAGTGAGACGGTCGACGTCGCGCCGCTCGGCTGCCGTCACCATCGTGACGACCGTGCCCGAGTCGCCTGCGCGGGCCGTGCGGCCCGCGCGGTGCAGGTAGTCCTTCGGGTCGGTGGGCGGGTCCACGTGGACGACGAGGCTGACGTCGTCGATGTGGATGCCGCGTGCGGCCACGTCGGTGGCGACGAGGACCGGGGTACTCCCGTCCTTGAAGTCGGAGATCGCACGGTTACGGGCGTTCTGCGCCTTGCCGCCGTGGAGCGCGCCGGCGTGGATGCCGTCGCGCCGCAGCGTCCGCACGAGCCGGTCGACGCCGTGCTTGGTGCGCACGAAGAGGATCGTGCGCCCGTTGCGCGCGGCGATCTCGGCGACGACCCGCGGCTTGTCTGCGGCATCGACCAGCAGGACGTGGTGCTCCATCGTCTCCACCTGCGCGGTGGCCGAAGCGATCGAGCGGGTGACCGGGTCCGTCAGGTACTCGCGCACCAGCGCGCCCACGTCGCCGTCGAGTGTGGCCGAGAACAGCAGCCGCTGCCCGTCGGCGGGTGTGCGGTCGAGGATCTTGCGCACCTGGGGCAGGAAGCCCATGTCGGCCATCCGGTCGGCCTCGTCGATGGCCGTGACGGCGACGTCCGAGAGGTCGCAGGTGCGTTGGGTGGTGTGGTCGGTGAGCCGGCCGGGCGTGGCGACGAGCAGGTCGACGCCGCGCTGCAGCTCGGCCGTCTGCCGGTTGAACGACAGCCCGCCCACAACTGACGTGATGGACAGGCCGAGCGCCTTTGCGAACGGCGCCAGCGCGTCCACCACCTGCTGGGCGAGCTCCCGGGTGGGAACCAGGACCAGGCCGCGGGGGCGGCGGGCCTGCGCGCGGCCACCGGCGAGCCGGGACAGCAGCGCGAGGCCGAAGGCCAGCGTCTTGCCGGAGCCGGTCTGGCCCCGGCCGAGCAGGTCGCGCCCGGCGATCGTGTCGGGCAGGGTCGCGGCCTGGATCGGGAACGGCTCGACGAAGCCGTTCGCGGCCAGTGCCTGGACGACGGGTTGGGGCAGGCCGAGCTCGGCGAACGACGGCATGCCCGTCTCGGGGACGGTCCAGAGCACCTCTGGAGGTGCTGCGGCGAGAGTGGGGCGCTCCTGGGGAGCGCGGGAACGCCCACGTGGGGAGCGGGAACGGCCACCGTCGGAGCGACGGGAACGTGAGTTCGCCGAGAACTGGGCACGGCGAGAGGACGGGGATGTCAAGCGAACCTCCGGGACGTGGCACGTCGCACGGAGAAGCAGCGCCGAGATGACGGCGGCTGAGATCTCAGAGACGAGCCCGGGCGCAGCAACGCGCCCTGGTGGGTGAAGCGGGGTGCGCCCGATGGGGAAACCGGGTCGGCCGGGCGCTCGTGATCGAGCCTAGCTGAGTACCCGGCCGACCCGGATCCGCCGGGCCTATCCCACCGACGCTCCCGCGGCTGGTGGCATTCCCAGCTCGGTGTGGAGCTCGTCGAGCAGCGAGTCCGGCCCGGCGTCCGCCGATAGGCCGTGCGCGACGAACCATTCGGCCATCCGCTGCGCGTCCCGCGCCAGGAAGGCGGGTCCCTGCGGGTTGCCGATCACGTCCACGACCTGCGGCAGGTCGATGAGCACCAGCCTGCCGTCGTGCACCAGGAGGTTGTACGCCGACAGGTCGCCGTGGGTGAGCCCGTGGCGGGCCAGTCCGAGCAGCGCGTCGACCAGCTGGTGCCAGAGATCACACAGCTGCGGCGGATCGGGCCGCAGCTGGGCGAGTCGTGGCGCGGCCGTCCCGTCGTCCGTGCCGATGAACTCCAGCAGCAGCTCCGTGCCGTCGACCTGCACGGGATAGGGCACCGCCACGCCGGCGGACCAGAGCCGGCCGAGAGCGGCGAACTCGGCGCCCGCCCACTGGCCGGCCAGCAGGTCGCGGCCGAAGCCGGTGCGGTTCGCCATCGCCCGCATCTCGCGGGAGCGGCGGACGCGGCGGCCCTCCAGGTAGCCGGCGTCGCGGTGGAACAGGCGGTGCTCGGCCGAGCGGTACCGCTTCGCCGCCATCAGCGTGCGACGGCCGGTGCCCGGCACGGCGCGCTCGACGAGGTGGACGTCGGCCTCCTTGCCGGTCTTGAGCACGCCGAGCTCGGTGTCGACCGCGGCGTGATCGGTGATCAGCCACGCCGGCCGGGGCTCGGGGCCGTGCTCAGCGCTGTCCCACGTGGACCATCGATCTCCCTCGGGTGGCCCGTCGGGATCGATGCCCCAGCGCTCGTCGAGCGCGGCGAGATCGGTGAGTTCGGTGCGGGCGCCACGACGGGCGCGGGTGTCGATGTCGTCGTCGAAGCGGCGGCGGCGCCGCTTGCGGGACGGTTCGGTGAACTGCTCGGGGTCGCGCAACGCGAGGTCTCCTGAGCACAGGCGCCCCGCGGGCAGGTGTCAGCGCGGGGCGGGGATCGGACGGGGGCAGGCCACGTCCACGACGGCGATCGACATGACGCACCTCCTCCTGACCCCGGCCGGTACTCCGGCTGTTCGGCGACGACGATGGCGGATGCCGACAGCGGCGCGCAACGCGTTTTCCGGCGGATCCGGCTGGGCGCTCGCGTGGCTCGGCCGCGGGGGTGGGGCCCGCGGGCGGGCCACTCAGGCCCGGATTCCGGGCGACTCGCGGGGTCAGGCCGGGAGGATGATCTCCAGGGCGTGCGTGCCCGCGCGCTCCACCTGCATCCCGGCGCGCCGGGCGATGGCCGCCACCGCGGCGGCGTCGGTGGGCTCGGCGCGGGTGCCGGCGAGCAGCCGGGCCAGCCTGCCCTTGTGCGCCTTGTTGAAGTGGCTCACCACGCTGCGCGAGCCGTCGGGTCGTTCGGCCAGCACGGTGACGGCGATCGCGCCGGGCACCCGGCCCAACGCGGCGTAGGAGCCGGACCGGAGGTCGACGACCAGCTCATCGGCGGCGATCCCGGCCAGCACCGGTTCCAGCACCGGCTTCCAGCGGGCGGCGAGGCTGGGCCGGCCGGGCAGCGCGGAACCGGCGGAGAGCCGGTAGGCGGGCACCGGGTCGTCCGCGCGGAGCAGCCCGAAGAGCGCCGACCCGACGGCCAGGCGGGCCCTGGCCCGCTCGGCCGCGGCACCGCGCAGCGACCGGGCGTCGAGTGCGTCGTAGAGCACACCGGTGTAGCGGTGCAGGGCGGGCATCGTCGGGGAGTCGAAGATCGCCGCGTTGCGGGCAACCTCGGCGTCCTGCTTGGGCGAAAGACCCAGGGCGGCACGGCTCGCCGCCACGTCCCCGGCGAGGTCGACGAGCTCGTTCACCAGCTCCTTGCGCACCGCGTCGAGCTCGGGGTGCGAGAGCGCGTCCAGCCGCAGGGGCGGGCCCTCGCCGCCGTTGACCTTGGTCTCCGACGGGGGCAGCAGGACGAGCACGCCTTCGAGGCTAGCGCGGGGCCCGCCGGCACGCCGGGAGCTGCCCGGGCCGTCGGTGGCCCAGGTCACCCGGTCGGGTGGCCGATGGGTGACAGGTTGTGCGCAGATGACCTCACCGTTACCGTCCACCGCGTGATCTGCCTCGTGGCGCGCCGGCATGTCGACTACATGCGGGTCACGAGCGCGGCCTGTCACGGCCGCTGACTCGGCCCTCCGGCGACCCTCGGTCGCTGTCTCGACATCACCCGATCTCCAAGGGAGAGAACTGTGTCCGACACCCCCGACCCGACGGCCGCCTGGTCCTTCGAGACCAAGCAGGTGCACGCCGGTGCCACGGCCGACCCCACGACCGGTGCGCGCGCGACCCCGATCTACCAGACAACGTCGTACACCTTCCGCGACACCGAGCACGCCGCCGCTCTCTTCGGGCTCACCGAGCTCGGCAACATCTACACGCGGATCATGAACCCCACCCAGGATGTGCTCGAGCAGCGCGTTGCAGCGCTCGAGGGCGGTATCGCCGCCGTCGCCTTCGCGTCCGGGCAGGCCGCGCAGACGCTCGCGCTGCTGAACATCGCGGAGGCCGGCGACCACATCGTTTCCAGCGCCTCGCTCTACGGCGGCACCTACAACCTGTTCCACTACACGTTCCCGAAGATGGGCATCGAGGTCTCGTTCTTCGACAACCCCGACGACCTCGAGGCGTGGCGCGCCGCCGTGCGGCCCACCACGAAGGCCTTCTACGCCGAGACGCTGGGCAACCCGCGCGGCAACGTCCTGGACGTCCGGGCGGTGGCGGACACGGCGCACGAGGCGGGTGTGCCGCTGATCGTCGACAACACGGTGCCCACGCCCTACCTGCTGCGTCCGATCGAGCACGGCGCCGACATCGTGGTGCACTCGGCCACCAAGTTCCTGGGCGGCCACGGCACCGCGATCGGCGGCATCGTCGTCGACTCCGGGAAGTTCTCGTGGGGCGACCACGCCGAGCGCTATCCCGGACTGACCACCCCGGACCCGAGCTACCACGGCCTGAACTACTGGGACGCGCTCGGCGCGCAGTCCTACATCATCAAGCTGCGCGTCCAGCTGCTGCGCGACCTCGGCCCGGCG
>DASYES010000821.1:0-2982 GCA_036498885.1 Pseudonocardia sp. | reverse complement strand
AGAATGTGTGGTCCGCGGCGTCGGCGTCGGCGGTACGTCCGTTGGTCATCGTGCTCACTTCTCCTCCAGATGTTTCTCGTGATTCCGCCCGGAGTTCCGGGCGGCGTCGTGGATCGTGCTTTCTGCGTGCGTCTCCCCCGGGTGGGTTTCCACCGGTGTGATCTGGAGACCTCGTCACGGCTCGCGACCGTTGACCTGGGGGCCGTGTGTCCGTCGCAGCGTCACATTCCGGCCACGTCCATCGCACCCGTGGAAGTCTCTGGCGTGTCGTCCCGGGTGTCGGCCCCGTGCACCCGGGACAACACTCGGCTGGGGGCGGATGACCGGTAGGTGTCGTAACGGGGGCCGTGGATGTCATGTCTTGTTCTGGTAAGGCAGGTCGGCCGCGGTGAGACCTTCGAGCGCCATGCCGAAGGGAACGTCCTCGAGGATCCGGCGGCGCAGGTTGACGTTCAGCGTCTGCTTCTGCAGGGTGCGGTAGAGCGGCGGTTTCGCAGCGAGGCGGCGGGCGATCTGCACTCCTCGCGCGACGGCGTGATCATGGGCGACCACCTCGTTCACGACGCCCCACTGCAAGGCTGTCCGCGCGTCGATCTGCTCGCCGGTCCAGAGCAGCCACTTGGCACGGGCCGTTCCCGCGACCTCCTCCCAGACGACCTGCACGCCGTCGCCGCCGGTGATGCCGAACGCGGGATGTGGGGAGTCGCCGTACGTCGCCCGCTCCGACGCGATGTGGATGTCGGCGAGGAGCAGGTACTCGGAATGGACGATCGCGGGCCCGTTGGCGACGCCGACCACGGGCATCGGCAGCTCGATCAGGCGCTGGAGCACTTTCAGGCCTTCGCTCCGTGTCTTCTCCCATGCGGCCGGCTCGAAGATCTCCCCGAGGCTCGGCCCGTCGATCTGGTCCATGAACGACTCGCCGGTACCGGTGATGACCAGCGCCTTGTTGTCCTTGTCCAGCGAGATCTCTTCGAGCGCGGCCGGGAAGTCCTGGTGAGTCCGGCCGGTGAACACCACCGGACCCCCGTTGGTGTGGAAGCGCAGCAGGAGCACACCCTCGCCGTCGCGCCCGAAGGCGAAATTGTCGTATTTGTCGAAGTACTCGGGGGTGACCAATGTCGTCTCCTCTGCGCTGCCCATCTGGCACAGGCACCATGAGTGGCGACGCGACCGCTCGAACCCGTGAAAGTCTCGGGTCCGAGCGGCGAGCGCAGCGCCCGCACCCCTGACGAGCCTGTTTCCGGCGAAACGTGACTCGCGTCTCGCGAGAACCACGGAACGCCCTGCAAGCGCTGGTACGCGACCCGGCGGCCTGCCATGACCACACAGCGGCCCCGGCGCCCGGAGCCGATACCTGGCGACCAACGCGACGGCATCCGGATACTCGGTAGATAGTCCCGACGGAGACGCGCGCTGGTGGTGTGAGCTGTTGTTACGTGATCGGCACAGCGAGCGCGACACCCTCGACCGGCTGTTGGAGGCCGTTCGGGCGGGTGAGAGCCGTGCGCTGGTCCTGCGCGGTGAACCGGGTGTGGGCAAGACGGCCCTGCTCGAGTACCTGGTCGAGCGGGCGGCCCAGCGCGGGCTCGGGGTGGGACGGGTGGTGGGCGTCCAGTCGGAGATGGAGCTCGCCTTCGCCGGGTTGCACCAGCTGTGCGGGCCGATGCTGGACCGGGCCGACCGGCTGGCTGGGCCGCAGCGTCGAGCGCTGTGCACGGCCTTCGGGCTGAGCGACGGACCTGCCCCGGATCGTTTCCTGGTGGGGCTGGCCGTGCTCGGCCTGATCGCCGAGGCGGCCGGTGAGCGCCCGCTCGTCTGCGTCGTGGACGACGCCCAATGGCTCGACCGCGCTTCGGCCCAGGCGCTGGCCTTCGTTGCGCGCCGGCTCGGAGCCGAGTCGGTGGCGATGGTCTTCGCGGCCCGGGTTCCCGACGAGGTCGCGGAGTTGGAGGACCTGCCAGAGCTCGAGATCACCGGGCTGGCCGCGCCCGAGGCGCGAGCACTGCTGGACGAGGTGGTACGCGGGCCGGTGGACGACCGGGTCCTCGACCGGATCGTCGCGGAGACGCGGGGCAACCCGCTGGCCTTGTTGGAGCTACCGCGTGGGCTGACGTCCGCGCAGCTGGTGGCGGGATTCGGGCTGTCGGATGCGCGGGCGCTCCCGCGGCAGATCGAGGAGAGCTTCCGGCGACAGGTGGCGACGCTCGATGCCGAGGCCCGGCAGCTGCTGCTGGTGGCCGCTGCCGAGCCCGTCGGCGACCCGGTCCTGGTGTGGCGTGCAGCTGAGCGGCTGGGGATCAGCTGCACGGCGGCGGCTCCGAGCGTCGCCTCCGGGCTCGTCGAGATCGGCACGGTGGTGCGGTTCCGGCACCCGCTGGTGCGATCGGCGATCTACTGGGCGGCGTCTCCGGAGGAGCGGCGCAACGCACACCGGGCGCTGGCGGACGCCACCGATGCCGAGACGGATCCCGATCGGCGGGCCTGGCACTGCGCGCAGGCCGCGGCCGCCGCGGACGAGGACGTCGCCGCGGAGCTGGAGCGATCGGCCGACCGGGCGCAGGCGCGTGGTGGGCTGGCCGCGGCGGCTGCGTTCCTGGAACGCGCGGCCGAACTGACTCCTGAGCCGGCGCGCCGTGCCGGCCGCACCCTCGCCGCCGCTCAGGCGACGCACCACGCAGGCATGCCCGATGCGAGCCGGCGGTTGCTCTCCCTCGTGGAGGCGCTCCCACTCGACAAGCTCCAGGCCGCTCAGATGGACCTGCTGCGAGCCCGGATCGCCTTGACCATGAACCGGGGCCGGGAAGCCCCGCCGCTGCTGCTCAACGCCGCCAAACAGCTCGAGCCGCTCGACGTCCGGCTGGCCCGCGAGACCTACCTGGACGCATTGCTGGCGACGATGTTCGCCGGCACGCTGGCCAACGACCGCGTGCGGGACGCGGCCGAGGCCGCCCGTGCCGCGCCGGCGCCCACGCAGCCCCC
>DASYES010000820.1:0-3383 GCA_036498885.1 Pseudonocardia sp. | reverse complement strand
GCCGAAGCGCGTCGGGGTCGACGCGGTAGTACAACCAGGTCCCCCGCCGCTCGCCGGAGATCAGGCCGGCCTCGCGCAGCACCTCGAGGTGGTGGGAGATCGTCGGCCCGCTCAGGTCGAAGCCGTCGGTGAGCTCGCAGACGCACACCTCGCCGCGCGCGTGGGAGGCGATCAGCGACACGAGCCGCAGCCGGACCGGGTCGCCGAGCGCCTTGAACAGCCGGACAGCTCGCCTGCCCGGCCCGCGTCCAGCGGCTCGCGCACCAGCGGTGAGCAACACTCCCCCGCCTTTGCGAGCCCGGCCGGCTCCGATTCCTGTTTCGACACTTCTCTACCTTGACAGTCATCGAGGCAGCGGGGCAACCTCTGGAAGTCGTGCGGGCGCGCTATGGCGCGGCCGCGAGCCGGTCCGCCGCCGGCGAGCACGACGAGGCCCGCTTCGTCGACGCCGGGCGCTGCTACGGCCCTCGTGGCGGCTGCGGCCCGACAGAGGTCGTGTTCGGCGCCGGTCTCTACGACCCGGCCGAGGCGGTAGGGGCGCCGCCGGACGCCGTGGCAGCGTCGGTGGGTTGCGGGGTGCCGACAGCGGTGGCCGACCTGCAGCCCGGGGAGACGGTGCTCGACCTGGGGTCCGGGCGCGGACGTGCTGATCTCCGCCCGCCGCGTGGCACCGGGTGGGCGGGTGTTCGGGCTGCACATGACCACGGAGATGCTCGAATGCACCGGGTGCACGAACACGCGGCCTCCGCGATCGTCCGCGCCCGCAAACCGGCCATCGCCAGGCTCCGACCTCCGTCGAGGCCCGCCGACGCCAGTGCCGCGGAAGCGGCACTAGACGCGCTGTTCCGCTCTCGCTCGTGGCGGAATGCTGCCTGCGGCGAGGACGGCGGCCAGCGCCGCTACTGCCGCGAGGAGACAGAACACGGCCGGGTAACCCCCGAGGGTTCCGGCGAGGGCGGCGCCGGCCCAGGGGGCGAGCGCCGTCGCGGTCATCGCCGGTGCCGAGAGCAGACCGTTGAGCCGGCCGTAGTGTGCCGCGCCCCAGCGGTCGCTGATGGCGGTGGCCTGCAGGAGGGTGAACACGCCGCGTGCGGCGCCCGCGAACATGCCCGCGGCGATCAGCAGTCCGGGTGGGCCGGGCAGCAGACCGAGCAGCACGGTCGCGGCCGCGGACAGCCCGAGTATCACCACGGCCCGCATCCGCACGCCCAGCGCGGAGGTGAGCGGTACGTATCCGAGCCGTCCCAGCACCTGCCCGATGCCACCGAGGCCGAGCGCCCACGCCGCAGCCGACGTGGAGAGGCCCCGTTCGATGAGCAGCGGCACTTGATTGACCACGACGGCGAACGCGGTGAACGTGCCGAGCGCGATCGCCGACACGAGCAGCACGAAGGACCTGCTGCGGGCGATCGCCCCCGGGCTCTGGTCGAGGACCGCATGGGTGGGCCGTACGTCGGGATCCGGCCAGTGTCCGCGCAGCCCGAAGAGATGCGCCGGGATGGTCACCACCGCCAGTACGACCGCCAGCACGAGGTAGGTCTGCCGCCAGCCCAGATGCTCGTACAGCGCGGCGGTCAGGGGCGCGAAGATCGTGCTCGACAACCCCGCGAGCAACGTCAATGCCGTGAGCGCAGTGACCCGGCGTGGCCCCCACCAGCGGGTCAACGCGGCGAAGGCCGGCGGATAGAGGGTGCCTCCCATCGCCACCCCGGCCAGCACCCAGGCCGCGAAGAACCACGGTAAGGACGGGGCAGTGGCGATTCCCAGCACGGCCGGCACCCCGAGCACCGATCCGGTGGTCATGACCAGCCGCGGACCGAACCGGTCCAGCCAGTGCCCGGCCGGAATGCCCACCAGCGCGGACACGACCAGGCCGAGCGAGAACGCTGCGGTGATCGTGCCGATGGACCAGCCGGTGTCGGCGGCGATTCCCGGCGCAAGGACGGGGAACGCGTAGTACAGCACTCCCCAACTGGTGATCTCGGTGACACACAGGACCGCGAGCACCCGGCGGAGCCCCACGCGGGACAGGGCGCCGGGCTCCGCGGTCATCCGTTCAGGCTCTACCAGACTCGGTAGCCCGCTCAACCCGGACCGAGGATGACGATGGGATCAGCGACGCCGGGTGGCACTCACCGTGCAGAGCACACCCACCACAGCCGCGAGGGCGGCGAGCAGCAACAGTGCGCCGGCCTGAATCATCACGATCCGACTCCTTCGACAGTCATCTGCCGTGGAGCCTCCGCGCTGGTGCCGATCGAGGTGCACTCCCTTGCTCGGCCTTGGCGCGGATGCGGCCGATCTTGGCGCATCCTTGCCTCCGCATCCCCACCTCGGCGCGCTCCGCTCCGCGGGATCGTCAGCCTCGCTCGAGCAGATTGCGGATGGTGACGTATCCACCGGGATCCGAGTTCACTCCAGCCGTTGAGCGCCGCACGCGCCGAAAACGGACGCCGAATCCCGAGAGCGTTCCGCGCTCAATCCGTGGCCCCGTTCCTCCTGACCGGGGCAGAGGGCTGCGCTGCCTCTGCTTCTGCATCGAGATCGAAGGATCCGGGAGTCAGGGCGAGGTGCTGAACGACGCCGTCGTGGATGTCGACGGTGCGGGTGGCGAGGCGGATCAGCGCTGGGCGGTGGGTCGTCATGACGACGGTGCGGCCGTGGACGAGGCGGGTGAGGGCTTCGACGACGAGTCGTTCGGCGTGCGAGTCGAAGCCCGCGGTGGGTTCGTCGAGGAGTACGACGGGGGCGTCGAGGAGCAGGGCGCGGGCGACGCCGACGCGTTGCCGTTGGCCGCCGGACAGTCCGGTTCCGCCGTCACCGAGGCGGGTGTCGAGTCCGTCGGGAAGGTCGTCGGCGAAGTCGGACACCAGTGCGGTCTGCGCCGCCCGGGCCACTTCCTCCGGCGTGGCGTCGGGACGCGCGTAGCGGATGTTCTCGGCGAGCGTTCCGGAGAACAGGAAGGTGTCCTGGAGCACGACGGCGATCTGGCGATGGAGCCACTGGTTGGGCAGATCGGCAGTATTTCGACCATCCAGATGGATCGCGCCTGCCGTGGGTCGGTAGAGCCCGGCGATCAGGGCGAGGACGGTGGATTTGCCCGCGCCGTTGGGTCCGAGCAGGGCGACACGTTCGCCCGGTCGGATGGTGAGGTCGAAGTGGTGCAGGACCGGCCCGCGTCCGTAGTCGAGGACGACGTCCTCGAGGTCGATGCGTCCATCGGCCCTGGCGGGCAGCCGCTGTGTTCCGTCCGTCGCCGGAGGTGTCCGGGCGAGCACCTCGGCCACCCGTTCCGCGGATGCCGCGCCCTGCGTGAAGGTCATCGAGAGCTTGGACAGCCCCCGCACCGGTTTGATCATGTCCCGCAGGTAGCTGGTGACGAC
>DASYES010000819.1:0-3972 GCA_036498885.1 Pseudonocardia sp. | reverse complement strand
CGATGTTCCCGGCCGACTCGCGCATGTGGGACGGGCGACCCGCGCCCGAGATGCGGGCGACCCGCGCCCGAGATGCGGGCGACCCGCGCCCGGGATGCGGGCGACTCGCGGGGGTTCCGCGAGTCGCCCGGTTTTGCGCTGCGAGTCGCCCCGATCGGGGCCGCGAGTCGCCCAGTTCTGACGCGTGTGCGGATCCGGACGCTTCTAGGCGAGTTCGTCGAGGCGGAAGCCCACCTTCAGCGTCACCTGGAAGTGTTTGATCTCCCCGTCCTCCAGGTGCCCCCGGATCTCGACCGTCTCGAACCAGTCGAGGTTGCGGAGCGTGCGCGCCGAGCGCTTGATCGCCGTGCGGATGGCGTCATCGACGCTCTCCGTGGACGTCCCGACGATCTCGGTGACGTGGTAGACGTTGTCACCCACTGTCGAACTCCTCCCGTCGCTCCGCCTCTTACCGGCGGAAACCGTTCAATCGCAGGGACCCGCGATCGTCGGGGGGCTGCCAGGGGTTCCCCCTTCACCCTCTTCCCGGAGTGGACGGCCGGCGAAACCTCCATCCCTTTCGATCGAGTGCGCGGGCGGAGATCACAGGGCTGTGTGGACGGTCAACGGTCAGCTGTCGAGCAAGGCGAGCAGATCCGCGTTGAACGCCTGCTCGTAGGCGCCGGTGAGGCCGTGCGGGGCGCCCGGATAGATCTTGAGGGTCACGTCCTTGATCAGCTTCGATGACTTCTCCGCGGAGGCGACGATGGGGACGATCTGATCGTCGTCGCCGTGGGCGACGAGGGTCGGAACGTCGATGGCGCCGAGGTCGGCGGTGAAGTCCGTCTCGGAGAAGGCTTTGATGCAGTCCAGCGCCGCCTTGATCCCCACCTGCATGCTCAACAGCCAGAACGCATCGCGCGCGCCCTGCGAGACCGTGGCCCCGGGACGGTTCGCGCCGTAGAACGGCTCGGACAGGTCCTTGTAGAACTGCGAGCGGTCGCCTGTGACGCCGGCGCGGATGGCGTCGAAGGCCTCGATCGGAAGCCCCTCGGGGTTGTCGTCGGTCTTGAGCATGAGCGGCGGCACAGCTCCGAGCAGCACGGCCTGCGCCACGCGGGTCGTGCCGTGCCGTCCGATGTAGCGGGTGACCTCGCCGCCGCCCGTGGAGTGACCGACGAGCGTGGCGTCGTGCAGATCGAGGGCCTCGATGAGCTCGTCGAGGTCGTCGGCGTAGTGGTCCATGTCGTGGCCGTCCCAGGTCTGCGTCGAGCGCCCGTGGCCGCGCCGGTCATGGGCGATGGCGCGGTAGCCGGCCGATGCCACCAGGTTCAGCTGGTTGTCCCAGGCGTCGGAGCTGAGGGGCCAGCCGTGGCTGAAAACGATCGGTCGGCCGATGCCCCAGTCCTTGTAGAAGATGTCGACGCCGGCCTTCGTGGTGAATACGCCCATGATGTCTCCTTTTTTGATGATCGTGACGGCCGGGGGGAATGACCCTGTCCGGAAATGACGGAACCGCGGCTCGTCTCGTCGCCCGGGGGAGAACGTAATCACGTCGTCGATCGATCGATGTGCTGCGCGTGCACAATTCTGGGACGACAGCGAAGCGCCCGGCGTGGGCCCGAGCAGCGTGTGGAGGGCGGATGACACTTCTCCTGGACACCGCGGAGATGACGGTCCAGGAGCGTGCCGACGCTGTCCGGCACACGATGAGCTCGGCGCTGCTCCCGGCGCGGGTCGAGCTCGCCGGGCGAGGCGCCGACGTGAGCGTCCGCATCGAGGGCTGGCAACTCGGGCCGGGCGCCAGGCTCGTGCACGTGATGGCGTCCGGGCACCGGCTCACGCGCGCGTCCCGGCACGTCCGGATCAGCGCCCCGGAACGGACCTCGCTGGCGGTCCAGCTGGGAGGCCGCAGCGCCACCCGCACCCTGGCCGACCAGCACGACACCAACGATCCCGGCGAGCTGCGGCTGGTGGACCTGACCTCCCCCTTCGACCACGTCGCCGAGGGAAACGGGGTGGCCGACGCGCTGTACGTCGACAACGAGCGGCTCGGTCTCCCCGTCGACGTCGTTCGGGAGGCGGCCCCGCTCCTGGCGAGAAGCCCGCTCTACGACCTCGTCCGCCGGCACCTGCAGCAGGTCCGTGCCGCCGCCGGCCAGGTCGAGTGCTCCGAGGCGGGAGCGATGCTCGGCGCTGGGACGGTCGAGCTCGTCCGCGCACTGATCGCGTCCGCCGTGGCCGAGTCGACCCTGCGCCCTCCGTCGACCGAGTCGCTGTATGCCCGGATCACCAGCTTCATGGCCTCGTACCTCGGCGATGCGGACCTCAACCCGGCCCGCATCGCCGCCGAACACAACATCTCCGTGCGCTATCTCCACCTGCTGTTCGCCCAGCAGGGCCTGACGGTCCGCACGTGGCTGGTCCGGGAGCGGCTCGAAGGCGCCCGCCGGACCCTGGCCACCCGCTCCGGCAACCGGGCGTCCATCGCGGCCGTCGGACGGATGTGGGGGTTTTCCGACGCCGGCCATTTCGCCCGGAGGTTCCGGTCCGCCTACGCCATGAGCCCGACCCAGTGGCGGCAGCTGCATCACGGGGCTGCGGTGCCGGGCGAGGCGTCGCGAACCTCGGCGTGACCGGTCAGCTCACATCGAGCACGGCCTTGCCCGCGATCCGGCGGGCGAACAGCGCCTCCACCGCGCCGGCGACGTCCTTCCAGTCCCCGCGCCGGCCGATCTGCGGGTCCAGGCGGCCCTGGGCGAGCATCCCGACGAGGGTGGCGAGGTCCCCGGCCAGCTCACCGCCCATCATGAACGACTGCAGGCTGCGCAGCTCCCCGACGGTGGCGTACGGCTCGAACACGGTGGGCTCACCGGAGGTGGCGCCGATCGACTGCACCGACCCGCCCACGGCGAGGAGGGCGAACGCTCGGGCGAGCTGAGGGCCACCGACGTTGTCCAGCACGCCGTGCAGCCCGGGCTCGACCCCGGCGAGCCCGACCACGACCTCGGCCGCTCCCAGCTCGGCGAGTCCCTCGCCACGTGCCGCGCTGCCGACCGAGGCGATCACGTGCGCCCCGGCGGCTGCTCCCAGCTGTACCGCGAACCGTCCGACCCCGCCGGACGCCCCGGTGACGAGCACCCGCTGCCCCGTGACGAACCCGAGCCTGCGAAGCGCGCGCAGCGCCGTGACCCCGGCGACCGGGAGTGCCGAGGCCGCTGCGAGGTCCACCTCGTCGGGCACGACCGCCAGCTCGGCGACCGGGACCGCCCGCAGCTGCGCCCACGCACCCGAGGGTCCGAACGTGACGACCCGGCTGCCCGCGGGCGGCCCGGAGCCGTCGGCAGCAGGGGTGCGCACCACGCCCGCGGCGTCCCACCCCGGCACGTAACCCGCAGGTTGATCGGCGACGCCGCGCAGCTCGCCGTGGTTCATGATCGCGCCGCGCAGCTCGCCGTGGTTCAGCGAGATCGCACGCACCTCGACGAGCACCTCGTCGGACGCCGGGACCGGATCCGCGGTCTCGCCGAGCCGCAGCCCGGCCGGGACGTCGTGGTCCACCACTAGAGCGAGCACGGTCCACTCCTTCCAGGGCGGTCCTGCGACCGCCTCCTCGACCGCCAACCGCAACGCTTCGTGCCTCGCCTCATCGCCGACAGCGCGGACACGAAGAGCAGTGCGGCCGGCGCACGGTTGATGTGAAGGCCGGGTTCGAGATCCACGACCGGGACGGCACGCCGCTCACCGACAAGTGGATGGACGACGACAGCACCCGCGAATCGACCCGCGAACTAGCCCAGGGCGACCGCTGACCGCCCTCCTACTCGTTCAGCTTGGTATCTCGTATCCGCGGCGGATCAATCGGCCCCGTCATCGCCCTGGCCACGCGGCTGGCGTTGATCCACGAGGAGGGCAGGACCGCTCGCCGTCCCGGAGTACTTACGGACGAACGCGGATGATCGTCTTCCCCTTGACCCGCTCGGTCGGGTTGAA
>DASYES010000818.1:0-11443 GCA_036498885.1 Pseudonocardia sp. | reverse complement strand
CCCACGCACCGACCGCGTCCGCGCGTCCCTGCTGCTGTGGGGCGTCTGGACGCTCGTGACGGGGGTGGTCCTCAGCTATGTCGCGGGTGACTTCCACTCCTACATCACGGTGACACTCGCCCCCGGCATCGCCGGACTGGTCGGCATCGGCGGCCACGAACTGTGGAAACGCCGGACGACCCACCACGGCCGAATCGCGCTCACCGTGATCGTGGCACTCACGACGGTCATGTCGGTGGTGCTGCTCGCGCGCTCACCGAACTTCCTGCCGTGGCTGCGCTGGCTGGTCGCACTCGGCGGTGCGCTCACCGTGGTCGCCCTGCTGGCCCGGCCCGCCGGACGGCATTGGGAAACCGCAACCGTCACCCTGATCATTTTCACCGCGCTGCTCGCACCGTTCGCCTACGCCATCGACACCGCAGCGACACCCCACGGCAGCAAGCCGCTGGCCGGCCCGCCGGCCGACCACGGCACGAAGCATGACGGTCGCGACGAACAACCCACAGACTTCGATCCCTCGTCGCCATCGGGTGATGCCGCCCTGTTCACTCCGTTGCTGGGATTCGACCCCGCGTTCATCTCGCTGCTGCAGCAGGCGGGAACCACATGGGCCGCCGCGACCGTGGGCTGCCGCGATGCTGCGGTACCTTCGCTGGCCAGCCTCACCTCAGTGATGTGCATCGGAGGGTTCAACGGCAACGACCCGGCACCGACGCTCGAGCAGTTCCAACAGTTCATCGCCACGCGCCAGGTGCACTACTTCATCCTCCCGGAGCCCAGCCATCGCGCTAGATCGCCGATCACGAAGTGGGCCCAGGCCAACTACCCGGGCTCCGAGGTCGGCGGCCAGATGGTCTTCGACCTTTTCGTGCCCGCGCAACCGCAACCCCAGCGCTGAATGCTCAGACGCGTGGATCACGTCGCTGAGCGCTGCGGGATCACACCTACCGTTGGGAGACTGAGGCCGTGATCGATGTGCTCACGCGGGTGCTGGCAGCCGTGCAGGCGGGTGCCGAGGAAGCGGTCGGGTCGGGACGCGCGATCGTGGCGCTGACGCGCTCCGGGGTGGTGCGCCCCATTCGCCCCGACCGGCTGCTCGGGATGGGCCTGGGCCTGGTGCGCTACGGCTTCAGCATCACGGCCATCTACGAGATGGGTGCGGCCCGGCACCCTGACCGCACCGCGATCCTCGACGAGGACGGCTCGCTCACCTACGGCGATCTGCACCGCCGCACGGACGCGATGGCACGGGGGTTCGCCGCCACCGGCGTCGGTGCGGGGGTGCGCGTCGGGGTGCTGTGCCGCAACCACCGCGGCGCCGTCGAGGCACAGGTCGCGGTGGGCAAGCTGGGGGCGGACGTCGTTCTGCTCAATACCGGGCTCTCGGCCGGGCAGCTCCGTGACGTCGCGACGGAGCAGAAGCTGCACACCGTCGTCGCCGACCCGGAGTTCGGCGCGGCGCTGGCCGGGCTCCCGGAAGGCGTCCGGGTCATCCATGACCTGACGCAGCTGGACGGCTCCGGTTCGCTGCCGCTGCGGCCCCCTGCGGGCCGCACGATCGTCCTCACCTCCGGCACCACCGGCACGCCCAAGGGAGCGCGGCGCCCGCCGCCGCGCAGCCTCGCCCCCGCCGCGGCGATCCTGTCGACGATCCCGCTACACGCCGCCGAGCCGGTGCTGATCGCGGCGCCCCTCCTGCACACGTGGGGTTTCGCCGCGCTTCAGCTGGCAGCGCTGCACGGAGCGCCGGTGGTGCTGCGGCGGAAGTTCACCCCGGTCGACTTCCTGCACGTGGCCGAGGAGCAGCGCTGCGACGCCGTGTTCGCCGTACCGGTGATGCTCAAGAGGGTGCTGGAGCTGCCCGCCGCAGAGCTCGACGCCGCGTGGTCGACGCACAGCCCGCGGATCGTGGCCGTCAGCGGGTCGGCCCTGCCCGCCGATCTCGCCACGACGTTCCTGAACCGCTTCGGCGACGTGCTCTACAACCTTTACGGCTCCACCGAGGTGTCCTGGGTGAGCATCGCCTCGCCCGCCGACCTGCGCGCCGCACCCGGCACCGCGGGCCGAGCCCCGGCCGGCACCCAGCTGGTGGTGCTCGACGAGGACGGACAGCCCGTTCCCGCCGGCACCGAGGGGCGCATCTTCGTGCGCAACGACATGCCGTTCGAGGGCTATACGCGCGAGGGCTCCGACGTCGAACGCTTCGGTGGGCTGCTCGGTACGGGCGACATCGGCAGGCTCGACGAACACGGCAGGCTGCACCTCACGGGCCGGGCCGACGACATGATCGTCTCCGGCGGCGAGAACGTGCACCCCGGACCGGTGGAGGACCTGCTGGCCGCCCGGCCGGAGGTGCGTGAGGCCGCCGTGACGGGCGTCACCGACGAGCAGTACGGCCAACGGCTGGCCGCGTACCTGGTGCTCGAGCCCGGCTCCTCCGTCGACCCCGACGATGTCCGTGGCTGGGTGCGTGCCGAACTCAGCCGGTTCTCCGTGCCCCGCGACGTCGAGTTCGTCGACGAGCTCCCGCGCAACGCCACCGGCAAGGTCGTGCACCGGGAGCTCGGCTCCGACCGGAGCTGAGAAAGGTATCACCCGCCTGAGTTAGGGAAGCCTTGGATACTCTGGCGGGGATGGCTGACGGACGAGTGGGCACTGCACGGTGCGCGGTGCTCGCTCGCGCTCTCGACGAACCGCTGGCCGGAACGAGTCCTGTCGCGTCCCGCTGGGTGTGTGTGGAGCACCGGGGCGCGTGGCCGCGGACCGTCGGCAGCCACGCCGACCCGTCGGTCGCCGACTTCGCCGCGAACGCCGAGGCCGGCGGGTGGCGCCCGCTCCTCGTCCGGCGCCCGGGCAGGCACTGCGACGACCCGGACGGCTCCTCGCGCGTCTACCTCACCGAAACCGCTCCCGGCACGGCCGGCACCACCGTGCTCACGGTGGCCGGGCCTGCGGAGCTCGCCGAAGTGGCACT
Organism: Pseudonocardia sp.; assembly: GCA_036498885.1. Lineage (GTDB taxonomy): Bacteria > Actinomycetota > Actinomycetes > Mycobacteriales > Pseudonocardiaceae > Pseudonocardia. The sequence goes on along the minus strand of DASYES010000818.1, from coordinate 8,469 downwards.
GCCGGGACCGGGCGAGCCGCTGCCCGGCGCCGCGGTCCCCGACCCGCTGCTGCTGGTGTGCACCCACGGCAGGCGCGACCGCTGTTGTGCCCTCGACGGGCGGGCGCTCGCCATGGCCCTCACCGGCGTGGACGAGCTGGACGTCTGGGAGTGCACCCACCTCGGCGGCCACCGGTTCGCCCCCACCGCGCTCGTCCTCCCCACCGGGTACGTGTACGGACGGCTCGACCAGGCAGGGGCGGCGGCGGCGTACAAGGCAGCGGCGGCGGGCGAGGTCGAGACGGCGATGTGCCGCGGGCGCTCGACGTGGACGCCTGCCGGCCAGGTGGCCGAGCTGGCGGTCCGCGCCGCCACAGGACTGCGCGACGCCGAGGTGCTGCAGGTCGACCATGCCCCGGGCGGGGCGATCGTCACGGCGCAGGACGGCACGCGCTGGGCCGTCGACGTCGCCGAGGTGTCGGGCGCGGCACGCCCCGCCTCCTGCGGCAACGACCCCGTGCCGTCCACGGCACTGCGGGCGGCCGGCATGCGCCGGCTCGCGTAACGTCCCCGCGCGTGATCCCCCCTGCGGCGATCCCTCCGGCAACGCCGCCCTCTGCGCGCCCTTCTGCGGCAGCGGCCGTCGCGGCCCGCTTCGCGCCCGAACCTCGCGTGGCCGAGCATCCGGCGGTGCGCGCCGCCGCCCGCATCTCCGCCGACGTGCTGGCCCCGCGCGCCGAGGCCGCCGACGATCCGGCCCGTGGCGTCGACCCCGCCCACCTCAGCCTCATGGCGGAGCAGGGCCTGCTCTCGGTGAAGATCCCGGCCGCAGAGGGCGGCCACGGTGCCGATGACCGGGTGGACGCGGAGACGGTCGAGCTGGTCAGTGGGGCCTGCGGCGCCACCTGGTTCGTCACGACCCAGCACCGCTTTCCGCAGGCGCTCTCCCGCGGTCCACTCCCGGGACTTCCCCCGGAAGCCATCGAGCTCGGTCCCGCTGCGGCCCGCCACCGCGCAGGGCTGGCCTCGGCGAGCACCGACGCCGGCATCGCGATCGCCCACATCCGCAGGCCCGGGCCGCCCGCGGTGCGCGCGGAGGCCCGCGGCAGCGGCTGGGTGTTCTCCGGCACGGCCGACTGGTGCACCGGCTGGGGCCTGCTCGACGTCGTCATGATCGCGGCGGTCACCCCCGACGACCGGTTCGTGCTCACTCTGCTGCCTGCCGCAGAACGCCCCGGCCTCCGCGCGTGCGCGGCGCTACCGCTGGTCGTCATGGGCGGGACGCACACCGTCGCCCTCGAGATGGACGGCCTGGAGATCGACGGCGACGACGTGCTCGCGATCATCGACGCCCCGCCGTGGCGCACCCACGACGCCGCCCGCACCGCCAACACCACCCCGGCGTCGATGGGCCTGCTGCGCCGCATGCTCGTCGCGCTCGCCGAGCTCGGCGAGACGCGCGACCGGCCGGAGGCCGTCGAACTCGCCCTGGCGCTCGCTGAGCGCGCCGCCCACACCCGGGAGGAGGCGTACGCCCTGCTTACCGCTGTGCCGCTGCACGCGCGTGTGGCCGAACGGACGATGCTGCGTGCCGAGGTCACCGAGCTGGCGGTGCGCACGGCGAACGCACTGATCGCCGCGCGCTCGGGCAGTGCGCTGCTGCTGTCCAGCCCTGAGCAGCGATGGGCCCGGGAGGCCGCGTTCCACCTGATCCAGGCACAGACGGCGGGAGTCCGCACCGCCCAGCTGAAGGCCTTCGCCTGCCCGGAGTGACGCGGCCCGGCGCGAGGCAAACCCGCCGTCGGTCGGGAGGTTGCGCCTCTGCTCTGTCGGGTTCCCTCCATCGCCGGGGTGGCTACCAGTCGGCATCGTCGATATCGGTGCCCGCCACGGGGTGGGAATTCGGAAAGGAGTCGGAACAATGGGCGGTGGGCCTTTTCAGTTTCTTGCGTCAACGTTCGGACTTCCGGGCTTCCTGGATCACCGGCAGACTCCTGCCATGGCCACCGCCACCTCCCTCGCTCTCCCGCTCCGCCCACCCGCCCACCAGGTCAGCCCGCGGGCCGTGCGGTGGTGGCAGCTGCGGGCCGTGGTGACGCTGGTGGTCCTCGTCGTCCCCCAGATCGTCGTGCTGGCCGTGATGGGCGCGGGGGCACCTGGCTGGCTTGTCTGGACGGCGGTGGCCACCGCTGCGGTCACCCTCGGCTACGCGATCCTGGTGCCGCCGCTGCTGTTCCGGATCCACCGCTGGGAGGTCACGCCCGAGGCCGTCTACACGCTGTCGGGGTGGCTGGTGCGGGAGTGGCGTATCGCCCCGATCTCCCGCGTGCAGACCGTCGACACCGAACACGGACCGCTGCAGCAGCTGCTCAAGCTGGCCACCGTCACCGTCACCACCGCCTCGGCGCGCGGACCGGTCAAGATCAGCGGCCTGGAGGCGCACGCCGCCGCCGAGCTGGCCCGCACGCTCACCGAGACCACTCAGGCCACCCCGGGCGACGCGACATGACGCCGGGCACCGGCATCGACACGACCGGCACCGACGTGCCGCCCGTCGTCGAGACGCCGTGGCGGCGGCTCGACAAGCGGATGCTCGTGGTAAGCCCCATCGCCGGCCTTGTCCGGTTGCTGCCGGTCGTGTTGATCCTGCTCGTCACCGGGCGGCAGAGCGACCCCATGCAGGTGTGGGTTCCGCTCACGCTCGCCGTGCTGGTGGTCATCGGCGGCGTGATCCGGTGGCGGACCACCCGCTACCGGATCACGGCGGACCGCGTCGAGCTGCACACAGGGTGGCTGCGCCGCCAGCGGCGCTCGGTGCCGCGCGACCGGATCCGCACCGTCGACCTCACCGCGAAGCTGCTGCACCGCATCTTCGGGCTGAGTGTCGTGCACGTCGGGGCAGCGTCCGGATCGCCGATGGAGAGCGCGGGGCTCCAGCTCGACGCGGTGAGCAAGACGGAAGCCGATCGGCTGCGCCGTGAGCTGCTGGACCGCTCCCCCACCGCGGTCGGCCCCGGGGCGGTCGAGCACGCCCCCGTGCCGCCGCCGCGCCCGCCCGCCACGGAGCTGGCCCGGCTGAACTGGTCGTGGCTGCGCTTCGCGCCACTGACGTTCTCCGCGATCGCCGGCATCGGCGCGATGGGGGCGGCGGTATTCAACCTGATCGGCGAGCTCGGTGTCGACCCCCGCGACATCCCCGCTGTCGACGACGCGGCCGACCGGCTCACCAGCACCCCGATCTGGGTCACCATCGCGGTGCTGGCGGCGCTGCTGATCGTGGTCGCCGTGGTCGGCGCCATGGTGCTCTTCGCCGAGCGCTGGTACGGCTACCGGCTCACCCGTGAAGCCGGTGATCCCACCATCGCTGCGCCCCCGTCCGCCGGAATCGGCACCGGCACGCTGCGCGTCCGGCGAGGCCTGCTCACGCGGCGCTCGCTCTCGGTGTCCGAACAGCGTCTGCGCGGTGTGGAGGTCGTCGAGCCGCTGCTGCTGCGGGCCGGGCGCGGCGCCTACTCCAGGGCGCTCTCCACTGGCCTCACCCGCTCTGCACAGGGCGGGGCGCTACAGCCGCCCTGCCCACGCCCCGAGGCACATCGTGTGGCATCGGCGGCTCTGCGCGAGCCGCCGCACGAGATCACCCTCGCCCCGCTGCGCAAGCACCCGCCCGCCGCGCTGCAACGGCGTATGACCCGAGCGCTCGTGCCGACCGCTGTGCTGGTGGCAGGCCTGTTCGTCGCCGGGTCGGCCGTGCCCTTCCTGGCCGGGCCGGCGGTGCCGAGCCTGTTACTGCTCCCGCTCGCCGCCCTCGTCGCCCTCGACCGTTTCCGGAACCTGGGCCACCAGCTCACCGCCCGCTACCTGGTGAGCAGGCAGGGCTGCGTCCTGCGGCGGACCGTCGCCCTGCAGCGGTCCGGCGTGATCGGCTGGACGTTCCGGCAGAGCATCTTCCAGCGCCGGTCGGGTCTCGTCACGGTGGAGGCGATCACTGCGGCGGGCGCGGGCGGCTACCAGGTGCTCGACGTCGCCGCCGCCGACGGCGTCGCACTCGCTGACGCCTCGGTTCCACAGCTGCTCACGCCCTTCCTCGCGACACCCACCCTGGAGGAGCCGCAGCTCGACCCCCGGTGAGATCGCGCGAGCCGTCAGCTTCTCCGGCGGGTGCCGAACATGCCGCGCGTGATCTCCCTGCCCAGCGCGGTCGCCGCCGACCGGAGGAACGACTTGACCACCGGCGAGCCGAGGACCTCCTCGACCATGTTGGGCTCCTCGCGCTCTCGACGCGGCGGAGGCTCCGAAGCGGGCGGCGGCAGGTCGGCGGGCGCCGGAGCGGGTGGCGGCTCGGCGATCTTCGCCGTGAGCCGCTCGTAGGCCGACTCGCGGTCGACCGTCTGCCCGTACTTCGCATAGAGCGGAGACGCCTTGACGGCGGCGGTGACGGCGTCGTTGCCGATCGCGGCCATCAGCGAGCGCGGTGCCCGCATCCGGGCCCAGGCCACGGGGGTGGGCGCACCGCGCTCGGAGAGCACCGTGACGATCGCCTCGCCGGTGCCCAGCGAGGTGAGCGCCTCCTCCATGTCGTAGTTCTTCGTGTTCGGGTAGGTGCGGACGGTCTTGGCCAGTGCGGCCTGGTCGTCGGGGGTGAACGCCCGCAGTGCGTGCTGCACACGCGCGCCGAGCTGCGAGAGCACGTCGTTGGGGAGGTCGGTCGGCAGCTGGGTGCAGAAGAACACACCGACGCCCTTCGAGCGGATGAGCTTCACCGTCTGCTCGATGCGTTCCAGGAACGCCTTGGACGCGTCCGTGAACAGCAGGTGCGCCTCGTCGAAGAAGAACACGAGCTTGGGCTTGTCCAGGTCGCCCGCCTCGGGGAGGTCCTCGAACAGCTCCGCGAGCAGCCACATGAGGAACGTCGAGTACAGGCGCGGATTGGCCACCTGGTCCGACAGCTCCAGCAGCGTGACGACCCCCTTGCCGTCGACCTGCCGCAGGAGGTCGGCGGGCTCGAACTCGGGCTCGCCGAAGAAAGCCTCCCCGCCCTGGGCCTCGAGGTTCACCAGCGCCCTCAGGATCACCCCTGCGGTGGCCGAGGAGACCCCGCCGATGCCCTTGAGGTCGGCCTTGCCCTCGCTGCTGGTCAGGTGCTGGATGACCGCGCGCAGGTCCTTCGTGTCCAGCAGCGGCAGGCCGCGCTGGTCGGCCCAGTGGAAGATCAGCCCGAGCGTCGACTCCTGGGTGTCGTTGAGGTCGAGCACCTTCGACAACAGGATGGGCCCGAACTGTGTGAGCGTGGCCCGGATCGGGACGGCCGAGCTGCCGCCACCGAGCGACATGAAGTCGACGGGGTACGCGGTGGGCACCCAGTCGTCCCCCGTGTCCCGGGCCCGCTGCTCGATCTTCGGTCCCTGCTCACCGGACTGCGACATCCCCGACAGGTCGCCCTTGACGTCGGCCAGGAACACCGGGACCCCGGCAGCCGACAGCTGCTCGGCGATCTCCTGCAACGTCTTGGTCTTGCCGGTGCCCGTCGCACCCGCAACCAGGCCGTGCCGGTTGAGCGTGGCGAACGGGATGCGCACCCGCGCTGATGGGTCGACCACCCCGTCGACAACGACCGTGCCCAGTTCGAGGGCGGCCCCGTCGGTGGCGTACCCGGCGGAGATTTCCCGTGCTGCAGTGCTCTGATCAGCGCCGATTGTGTTCTCCACGGGCCGGAGCCTAGCCGGAGGGCCCCTGTCCGGCAGGGACACGAAGGCGACTCACCCCGCGCGGGGGGCGGTGGCTCCGGCTCCGGGCCTAATGTGACGGGGGTGAACGACCGTCTGGTATGGATCGACTGCGAGATGACCGGGCTGGATCTCCAGCGCGACGCCCTCATCGAGATTGCCGTTTTGGTGACCGATGGCGACCTCAACGTGCTCGGCCGCGGTGTCGACGTCGTCATCCATGCGGACGAGCCGGCGCTCGCCGGCATGCCCGACGTCGTGCGTGAGATGCACGCCCACTCGGGCCTGACCGAGGCCGTCCGCGCGTCGACCGTCACGCTCGCCGAAGCCGAGGCACTTGCGCTGGCCTACATCCGTGAGCACGTCCCGGAGCCGCGCAGCGCGCCGCTCGCCGGCAACTCGATCGCCACCGACCGCGGCTTCCTCTCTCGCGACATGCCCGAGCTCGACGCCCACCTGCACTACCGCATGGTCGACGTCAGCTCGGTCAAGGAGCTGTGCCGCCGCTGGTTCCCGCGGGTGTTCTACGCGAAGCCGGAGAAGGGACTGGCGCACCGGGCACTCGCCGACATCGAGGAGTCCATCCGCGAGCTCGAGTACTACCGGCGCACCCTCTTCGTCCCACAGCCGGGACCGACCACGGAGCAGGCACAAGCCGCTGCGGCGCAGGTCGCGGGCCAGGTGGTAACCCGGTTCGATGTTGCGGAGCCGCCGCGCTAGGCTTGTGGAGGTTCCGGTCGAGGCCGGAACCATGGTGGGTGTAGCTCAGCTGGTAGAGCACCTGGTTGTGGTCCAGGAAGTCGCGGGTTCGAGTCCCGTCACTCACCCTGTGTCGGGGCTACCCCCCCGCACGGCCCGCAGGGTGAACGTGTAGCGTTCCTCCTCGGCGCCGAGCGGTAGGGCGTCACGACATGCGCCGCTAGCTCAATAGGCAGAGCAGCTGACTCTTAATCAGCGGGTTGGGGGTTCGATTCCCTCGCGGCGCACGAAACCCCCTGGTCACCGTCATGGGACCAGGGGATTTCTGATGTCACGGGACATCTTTCGGACTCTTTTGCTCTCACCCGCCCTGCGGCTCGATTAGCCGTTCGAGCACCTGGGCGGTCTGCCGGTCGGTCAGCTTGCGTCCCAGATAGAGGTCCTGGGTCATGCTCACCTTGGCGTGCCCGAGCTGGTCGCTGATCTTCCGAGCCGAGACGTCCGCGTCATCGAGGAACGTCGCCACGGTCTTGCGCAGCGCGTGGCTGCCGAACCGAGCGATGTCCGCTTCGGCCTGGACCTGGCGCCACACCCGCCGGACGTTAGTTGGGTCACGCCAGCCGCCCAACGAGTCAGGAAACACCGGTCCGACCGTCTCCCCGATGGCAGCCCGGCGGCGCCGCAGTCGCCAGCATCATCAAGGTCAGGTCAGGCAGATCCCAGTCCCGTGCACGCTTGCTGGACCGCAGCACCTCCAGCCACTGCGAGCGCTCCTTTGCGCCGAGCGATCGGGGGCGCCGACGAGGTGCGCCGTCGATGCGCTGAACCTCACGGACCGGGTCCACCAGCACCGCGCCGTGACGCGCTGCGTAGCGCATCGTGCCGGATATCACGATCTTGGACGTCCGGGCACCGCTCACCGTCCGCTCGCTGATCGCCCTGAGCGCGCGGTCGACAGCCGGGGTCGTTACCTCCCGGATGCGGAACTGCCCCAGTGCCGGACGAACGTGCACCCGCAGGATGGACCGGTAGGCATCGAGCGTGCTGGGGCTCCTCCGGCCTGCGTTGACGGCCTGCTCGATCTCCGCCAGCCACAGGTCCGCGACCTTGCCGAACGTCGTAGCCGGTGTGACGGCCCCTTCCAGCGCCGGGGACTGACGCTCCAGCAGGGCGGCGCGCAGCGGCCGTTCCGCGGCTGCTTTCGTGCGACCGCTGCGCTTGACCAGCCTGCCGACGCCGTCGAAGTCGCGGAACTTGGTGCGGGACGTCCAGCCCGCTCCGTCCTGCCACGTGGTGATCTTGCCGTGAGTGCCGATCGGCAGTGGTGGGCGCGCCATCAGTCGCCGTCCCCCTGCGAACTCACCCATGCCTCTACGTCCGCCGGGAGGTAGCGCAGATGCTTACCGAGCCGACGAGCCGGAGGCCCGACCCGCCGCGAGCGCCAGGCATAGAGCGTCTGGACCGGTACCCGAAGGAAATCGGAGACGTCCTGAACGGTCCACAGCGGCGCCAGCACCGGCCCAGATCCGTGGTCATGCCCTTCACGCTGTCCTCCTGTTGGTGAGCGCCTGCGTCGTTGCTGTCGGTTGCGTTCGGCGATGGCGGCGGCCAGTTCGCGTTCGGCGTCGTCACGATGTCCGAAGCGGACGGGCGCCCAGTCGTTGATCACCACGACACCGGCCGGGTCGATCGGGATGTCGTTCGGGTCGTCGGTATCCCGGTCGAGCGCGGCGAGGTCCTGCGCGAGCCGCCACGTCCACCGCTCGCAGCAGCTGCCGGACGGTGTCTTGTTCGTAGCCGGGCACCGGCTCCACCCAACCGCCCTTCTGCGCGCCGCCGGGCTCGCGGAGGGACACCTGCTGGGTGGGGCCGATCACGACGTACCCGTGGCTCATCGCGGCCCGGACGACGGAGGCGACCAGTTCCGGATCATTGGTCGCAGGCGCGGCAGGCTTGGCCGGGGCGGGAAGGGTCTCCTGGCGGCCGAAAAACCCTTCTGTGTTGCCGGGGCGGGTCGGCGGGTCATCGGGTCCACCACCAGCGGTAGCTGGCCGCATGCGCCCACTCG
>DASYES010000817.1:0-5109 GCA_036498885.1 Pseudonocardia sp. | reverse complement strand
CGTCGAGGTGCAGGTGATCGCCGACGCCGCGGGCACCGTGTGGACGCTGGGCGTCCGCGACTGCAGCGTGCAGCGGCGCAACCAGAAGGTGATCGAGGAGTCCGCCTCCACCGCGCTCGACGCCGAGCAGGAGGGGCTCCTGCGCTCATCCGCGGCCGAGCTCGTCCGGGCCGCGGGCTACGTGAACGCCGGCACCGTCGAGTTCCTCTACGAGCCCGGGGAGCGGCTGCTGTCGTTCCTCGAGGTCAACACGCGCCTGCAGGTGGAGCACCCGGTCACCGAGGCCACCACGGGCATGGACATCGTCAAGCTGCAGCTGCACGTCGCCGCGGGCGGCCGGCTTGCCGACATCGCGCCGGAGGCGCCGCCCGCCCGTGGGCACGCGATCGAGGCGCGGCTGACGGCGGAGGACCCGGAACAGGGCTTCGCTCCGGCTCCGGGGCGCATCGAGCATCTGGCCCTGCCCAGCGGGCCCGGGATCCGCGTGGACACCGGCGTTTCCGCGGGCGACCTGATCCCGCCGCAGTTCGACTCGATGATCGCCAAGGTGATCGCGTGGGGCCGCGACCGGGGCGAGGCACGGGCCCGGCTGTCCCGGGCGCTCCGCCAGACCGCCGCCGTGATCGACGGCGGCACCACCAACAAGGCGTTCCTGCTCGACCTCCTGGACCGCCCCGAGATCCTCTCCGGCGACACCGACACCACCTGGCTCGACGCCATGATGGCGAACGGCTACTCCCCGCCTCGGCGGCTCGACGTCGCGCTGCTCGCCACGGCCGTCGAGGCGCAGGATGCGCACGTGGCGCGCCAGCGCGACCGGCTCTTCGCCTCCGCCGAGCGCGGCCGTCCCGAGGTGGGGCACGAGACGTGGCACCAGGTGGACGTGCGCGCCGCGGGCCAGTCCTACCGGCTGCGCGTGGCCCAGGCCCGGGGCAACCGCTACCGCGTGGAGCTCGACGGCCATGTCGTGGACGTCGACGCGGAGCGCACCGGCCGCTTCGAGCGCAAGCTCACGGTCGCGGGGCAGACGTTCGCGGTGCTCTCGGTGCCGCAGGGCTCCGACTACCTCGTCGAGGTCGACGGCGCGGTGCACCGTATCTCCGGCGGCGAGGCCGGGCTGGTCCGCGCGCCCGCGCCGGCAATGGTCGTGTCGATCCCGATCAAGCCAGGCGACGTCGTGGAGGCGGGTGACGTCGTGGCCGTCGTCGAGAGCATGAAGCTCGAGACGGCCCTGCGCGCGCCCGTGTCCGGACGGGTCTGCGAGATTCTCGTCGCCCCGAACACGCAGGTGGAGGGCGGCACGAAGCTCGTCCGCCTGGAGCCCGACGCCGACGCGGCGGGCGCGGGCGACGGTGAGCGCGCCGAACTCTCCGGGCTGGCCAGGCCGCCCGCGGTCGGGGCCGACGCGGCCGCCGTGGCCGCGGATGCGCTGATGTCGCTGCGGTTCCTCGTGCTCGGCTTCGACATCGACGAGCGCGACGCCCGCCCGCTTCTGGCGGCGCTCTCCTCGGCCCGCAACGCCCTACCCCCGGACGACGCCCGCGTGCTCGCAGGCGAGACGGCCGTGCTGCGCATCTTCGCCGACCTGTGCGCGCTGTCGCGCAACCGCCGGGGCCCCGAGGACGAGACGCAGCAGGTCGACCCCGCGGGCGAGGAGGCCCGCAACCCGCAGGAGTTCCTGCACGCCTACCTGCGCTCCCGCGACGCCGACGCCGAGGGCCTGCCGGAGTCGTTCCGGGAGAAGCTGCGCCGCGCGCTCGCGCACTACGGCGTTCCGGACCTGACACCGGCCGCCCCGGTCTCCGCCGACGCCCTGAACAGCGCGCTGTACCGGATGTTCCTGGCCCACCGCCGGGCCACGGCCCACGTCCCGGTGGTGCTGGAGCTGCTGCAGTGGCGGCTGCTGCACCCCGACTCGCTCCCGGAGTCGACACGTGAGGACTACCAGCAGACCCTCGACCGCCTGGTCCGCGCCACCCAGCTGCGGCACCCCGTCGTCGGCGGGTTCGCCCGCCGCGTTCGGTACACCTGCTTCGACGAGCCGGTGATCGCCGCCGAGCGCGCTGCGGGCCAGGCGAAGGTGCGCGCCGAGCTCGACCGGCTGTCCGACGACCCCGCCGTGCGCGCGGGGCAGATCGACACGATCGTGGCGGCCGCCGAACCGATCCTCGGCGTGTTCGGCGAGCGGCACCACGCGGCGATGCTCGAGGTGATGACCCGCCGGTACTACCGCGGGCGGACGCTGACCGACGTCCGGCTCGAGGATCGCGGCGGGCGTCCGCTGCTCACCGCCACCTACTCGCTCAAGGACGGCGCGCGGCCCCTCGACCGGGTCGACGACCTGGGCCCCGACCAGGCCGCACATCTCGAGCAGATGGTGCTGGCCACCACAGTGCACACCGCGCCGGACGCGCCACCCGCGGGTGATCCGATGGCCGTGCAGGGCGACCTGCGGCGGATCATCTCGCAACTGCCGGACAGCTGCACTGTGCTGCTCGATCTCTACGTCATCGCCGGCGAGGCGCCGGACGCCGACCCGGAGCGTTCCGCTGAGAAGATCAGCGCGATGCTCGGCAGGCTGCCGAACCGGCTCTCGCGCGTGGCCGTCGCGGTGCGCAGGCCCGGTGGCGACGAGCGCTCGGCGTGGTTCACGTTCCGGCCCGACCCCACCGACCGCCGCCCCGTCGAGGACCGCACACTGCGCGGGCTGCACCCGATGGTCGCCGAGCGGCTCGGCCTCTGGAGGCTCTCCGGCTTCGAGCTGACCAGGCTGCCGTCCCCGATCGACGTGCACCTCTTCCGTGCCGTCGGCAAGGACGTGCCCGGCGACCGCAGGCTGATCGCACTGTCCGACGTGCGCGAGCTGACGGTGCTGCGTGACGAGCGGGGCCGCATCCGCGCGCTGCCGCAGCTGGAGCACGTGCTCGACGCCTGCCTGGACGCCATGCGCTCGGCCCGGGCCACCGATCCCGGCGACGCCAAGGTGGACTGGAACAGGGTGCTGCTCTACGTCTGGCCCGTGGTCGAGGTACCTGTCGACGAGGTGGACTCGGTGATCCGGGTGCTGGCCCCGCGCACCGAGGGGCTCGGCCTGGAGCAGGTGTTGGTGCAGTTCCGCCATTCCGGCGGCGGCGGCGACCGCGAGCCGCGCGACCTCCTGCTGCGGATGTCCCGCCCGCCGGGCGCCGGCCTCACCGTCCAGGTCGACGAGCCGCCGACCGCTCCGCTCCGGTCGCTCGACGCCTACGCGCAGAAGGTGATCCGGGCTCGGCGCCGCGGGGCGGTCTACCCGTACGAGCTGGTCCCGATGCTGCTGCGCGACCCCGACCGCCGCGGTGCCGACGCACGAGCGGCCGAAGCCGCGCGGGGCGTGTTCACCGAGTACGACCTGGACCCGGACGGCGCTCCGGTCGTGGTCGACCGCGCTCCCGGCGGCAACACCGCCAACATCGTGCTCGGCACGGTCACCACCCCGTCGCAGCGCTATCCCGAGGGCATGACCAGGGTGGTCCTGATCGGCGACCCGACCAAGGCACTCGGCGCGCTCGCCGAACCGGAGTGCCGCCGCGTGCTCGCCGCGATCGAGCTGGCCCGTCGGTTCGACGCGCCCATCGAGTGGTTCGCGGTGTCGGCGGGGGCCAAGATCGCGATGGACTCCGGCACGGAGAACATGGACTGGATCTCCCGGGTGCTGCGCGGGATCATCGAGTTCACGCAGGACGGCGGTGAGATCAACGTCGTCGTCACGGGCATCAACGTGGGCGCCCAGCCGTACTGGAACGCCGAAGCCACGATGCTCATGCACACCAAGGGCATCCTCGTGATGACGCCGGACAGCGCGATGGTGCTCACCGGCAAGCAGTCCCTCGACTACTCGGGCGGCGTGAGCGCCGAGGACAACTTCGGGATCGGCGGCTACGACCGGATCATGGGCCCGAACGGGCAGGCCCAATACTGGGCGCCGGACCTGTCCGGTGCGGTGGACGTGCTGCTCACCCATTACGCCCACACCTACCGGGCGCCCGGCGAGCGGTTCCCCCGCCCTGCCCTCACCACCGACCCGGTGGATCGCGACATCAGCGACTCGCCACACTCCGGCCCCGGCTGCGACTTCACCAGCGTGGGCGAGGTGTTCACGGCCAACCCGGGGCGCAAGAAGCCGTTCGACATCCGCTCGCTGCTCTACGCGGTAGCCGACTCCGACCACCCGACGCTGGAGCGCTGGGTGGACATGATCGACGCCGAGGGCGTGGTGGTGCTCGACGCGCACCTGGGCGGGCAGCCGATCGCACTGCTCGGCATCGAGTCGCGTCCGCTCCCCCGCCGCGGACGCCCGCCGGTGGACGGGCCCACCACGTTCACGGCCGGCACGCTGTTCCCGAAGTCGTCGAAGAAGACGGCCAGGGCGATCAATGCGGCCAGCGGGAACCGGCCACTGGTGATCCTTGCCAACCTCTCGGGCTTCGACGGATCACCGGAGTCGTTGCGCCAGCTGCAGCTGGAGTACGGCGCCGAGATCGGCCGGGCTGTGGTCAACTTCGACGGCCCGATCGTGTTCTGCGTGGTCTCCCGCTACCACGGCGGTGCCTTCGTCGTGTTCTCCGGGACGCTCAACGACAGCATGGAGATCGCCGCCGTCGAGGGGTCCTACGCATCGGTGCTCGGCGGTGCACCCGCCGCAGCCGTCGTGTTCGCGGGCGAGGTGAACAAGCGGACCGCCGCCGACCGGCGCATCTCCGATCTCGAGGGGCGCATCGCGGAGGCCCGGCAGGCCGGCGCCGAGTCCGAGGCTGCTCGTCTCACGTCGGAGCTCGCGGCTCTGCGTCCCGGCGTCCGGTCCGAGAAACTCGGGCAGGTGGCCGACGAGTTCGACGCCGCGCACAGTGTGGAGCGGGCACAGCGGGTCGGGTCGGTCCACAGGATCATCGACTCCACCCGCCTGCGCCCCTACCTCGCCGACGCCGTGCAGCGCGGTATGGCGAAGGCGGGAGTGCAGCGCTAGCGAGCAACCGGCGACTCGGCCCGTCGCAGGATGGGCCGAGTCGTACGGGGCGCTCCGATCAGGAGCAGACCTGCTTGGCCTTCAGCACCCGCGTCACCGCGGCATCG
>DASYES010000816.1:0-8996 GCA_036498885.1 Pseudonocardia sp. | reverse complement strand
CCGCACCAACGCCTCCCTGACCAACGCGGGGCTCCCCAACGCCGTGCTCCGCGTGCTCGACATCGACGAGCCGGAGGTTCTGGACCGGGCCGCGGCCGTGCTGACCTGCGGCGGCTGGCTGCTCCTGCGACTGACCGGCGTGCTGGGGATCGACACGTCCGAGGCGTCAGCGCCGTGGCTCGACATCGGGCGGGGTGCCTACTCCGACGCGCTCGTCGCGCTCTACGGGTTGGAGCACCGGCGCGATCTGCTTCCTCCGCTCATCCCCGACTCCGACCGCGTGCACCCGCTCAGCGCCGACGCCGCCGCCCAGCTCGGGATCCCCGCAGGCACGCCCGTCGTGATCGCTCCCTTCGACGTCGTCGCCACCGCGGTGGGCAGCGGAGCCACCGATCCCGGCCAGGCCACGAGCGTGCTCGGCACGACGCTCTGCACCGAGACGGTGATCACGCGGCCGGACACCGCAGGCGAGCCGACCGGGCTCACGCTCGCGCTCGGCCGTCCTGAGCGGCTGCTGCGTGCCTTTCCGACGCTCGCCGGCACCGGCGTGATCGACTGGGCCGTCGCGCTGCTCGGCCTGCCCGGCCCCGCCGCGCTGTCCGACCTCGCCGCGCTGGCGCCCCCGGGTGCCGACGGGCTGCGCATGTTGCCCTACCTCTCCCCCGCGGGCGAGCGCGCCCCGTTCCTCGATGCCGCCGCGAGCGGCCTGCTCACCGGTGCGACGTTCACCCACGGCCGGGAGCACGTCGCACGAGCGGTGCTGGAGGGCCTCGCCCACGTGATCCGGGACTGCCTCACCGCCGCCCGCAGCGGCAGCGCAGGCCTTACCGAATCCGCTGCACCCACCGACCTGCGACTCTGCGGCGGGGGCACCGCAAGTCCACTGTGGTGCCAGCTCATTGCCGACATCACCGGCGTCGAAGCCGTCTGCACCGAGGACACTCAGATCGGTGCGAAGGGCGCGCTGCTCACGGCGCTCACTGCACTCGGTGACCATGCGGACGTGTCCGCGGCCGCGGCGGCGCTGGTACGCGAGCGACACCGGTTCATTCCGGACAACACCGTCCAGGATCTGCACGACGCCGAGCACGCCGAGTTCCTCGCCACCCGGGCCCTCGCCGCACAGCGATGGGCGCACTGGCGCGCGGCCGGCCCGGGTGCGCTGCATGTCTGAGGATCTCGCCTGGATCGGCGTCGACCTCGGCACGCAGAGCGTCCGGGCGCTCGCCGTCGCCGACGACGGCACCCCGCTGGCCGCGGCGGCGCGGCCGCTCACCAGCCACCGTGAGGGTCCGCGCCACGAGCAGGATCCCGAACAGTGGTGGTCCGCCACATGCGCCGCGCTGGCCGAGGTGACGACCGCGATCGCCGGCACGGCGGGCACGCGCTCGATAGGCGGGCTGGCCGTCTGCGCCACGTCCGGGACGGTCCTGCTCACCGGACCCGACGGCACCCCTCGCACGCCCGGTCTCATGTACGACGACATCCGCGCCGGTGACCTGGCCGAAGAGGCCCAGAACGCCGGTTCCGACCTATGGGACCGCCTCGCCTACCGGATGCAGCCCGCCTGGGCGCTGCCGAAGCTGCTGTGGTGGCGTGACCAGGGCCTGCTGCGTGACGGGGCCCGCCTGGCCCATCAACCCGACGTGATCACCACCCGTCTGGCGGGCCGTCCGGTGGCCGCCGACTCGAGCCACGCACTCAAGACGGGGTACGACCTGCTCGGGGAGTGCTGGCCCCTCGACGTGCTCGCCCGGCTGCACCTCGACCCCACAGTGCTCCCGCTCGTGCAGCGCGCGGGCTCGCCACTCGGCACCGTCGGTGCCGCAGCCGCCGAACGGACCGGACTCCCGCCCGGCACCCCGGTGGTCGCGGGGATGACGGACGGATGCGCCGCCCAGCTCAGCGCGGGCGCGCTGGAGCCCGGCGAGTGGAACGCGGTGCTCGGCACCACCCTCGCGCTCAAGGGGGTGAGCAGAACGCTTCTGCACGACCCGACCGGCGCCGTCTACTCGCACCGGGCCCCGCACGGAGATCTCTGGCTTCCCGGCGGTGCGTCCAACACGGGAGCGGGCGTGATCAGCGAGCTGTTCCCGCACGCGGATCTCGACGGGCTGACGGCGGCCGCCGCCGAGGTCCACGACGTCCCACTGTGCTATCCCCTGGCGGGCACGGGCGAGCGGTTCCCGTTCGTGGCGCCCGACGCGCGGGGTTTCGGCCTCGACATCCCGGATCCGGCCACCCGGTTCGCCGCCGTCTGCCACGGCGTCGCGCACGTCGAGCGGCTCTGCTTCGACCTGCTCCACCACGCCGGTGCCGACGTCGCAGGCCCCGTGAGCACCACCGGCGGCGGCGCCCGCAATCCCTGGTGGAACCAGCTGCGTTGCGACCTGCTCGGCGTGCCCGTCCGGGTACCGGCCGACGCGGAGACCGCGCTCGGCATGGCCGTGCTCGCCGCCGGCGCCCACGACGGGGACATCGCCGGCGCCGCGAGGAGGATCGTGCGCCTGCATCGCACGCTCGAACCCGATCCCACCCGTACCGCCGGCCTTGCTCCCGCGCACCGTGCGTTCGTCGACGCGCTGGAGCATCGGGGCTGGCTCGACCCACAGCTCGCCGCGCACGCGCGGGCGCGCACCGAGAGGAACGACGCATGAGCACCCGGGCTCGCGCCCTCGTCGCCGGCGACCGCTTCGTGCTGAACCGGTTGCTGGCCACGGACCTGGCCGCCGAGGGAGCGTTCGACGTCCGAGAGCTGGAGCTCCCGTGGCCGCACGTGCCCTTCGGCCCCGTCGCGGAGGTGGACGAGGCGTCCGGCTCCGAGGAAGAGCTGACGGCGGCCCTGCAGGGCGTCCGCGTGTGCCTGACGCAGATGGCGCCGCTCACCCGCCGGATCCTCGCGGCCTGCCCCGATCTGGAGCTGTTCGCCGTGTCCCGCGGGGGGCCGGTCAACGCGAACCTGGCCGCGGCCACCGAGCACGGCGTCGCGGTGACGTTCGCGCCAGGACGCAACGCCACCTCCACCGCGGAGTACGCCGTCGGACTGGTGCTCGCCGCGATCCGCCGCATCCCACAGAGCCACCTGGGCGTCGTCGACGGCCGTTGGGAGAGCTCCCTCTACGCCTACGAGGAGACCGGGCTCGAGCTGGAAGGGGCCACGGTCGGGCTCGTCGGCGCCGGGGCGGTCGGCTCGCGGGTCGCGCGGATCCTGCTGGCGTTCGGTGCCGACGTGCTGGTCGCCGACCCCTACGCCGATCCGACCACCCTGCCGCCCGGGGTGCGGCTCGTCGAGCTGGACGAGTTGGTCACGACGTCGCAGGTCGTCTCGCTGCACGCGCGCGTCACGGACGAGACCCGCGGCCTGATGAACGCCGCGCGCATCGCAGCGATGCCTGCGGGGTCCGTGCTGGTCAACTGCGCCCGAGGAGCGCTCGTGGACCACACCGCGCTGGCCGCGGCGCTGACCGACGGGCACCTGTTCGCCGCGGGCCTGGACGTGTTCGACGTCGAGCCGTTGCCCCCCGATCATCCGCTGCGACAGGCCCCGCACGTCGTGATGACCCCGCACCTCGCCGGAGCCAGCCGCGCGGTCGCGGAGCGGGCGAGCCGGATGGTGGCGGCCGAGGCCGGCCGATGGCTGCGTGGCCAACCACCCCTGCACTGCGCGAACCCCGACGTCCTCGTGCGGGTCCGATGACCCTGCTGCTCGCCCGGCACGGACAGACCGTCTGGCACGCCGAGAACCGCTACGCCGGCGGACACAGCGACATCGACCTCACCCCCGCGGGTGTGCTGCAGGCCGAGCGGCTCGCCTCCTGGGCCCGCAAGCGCGGGGTCGACGCAGTGGTCGCCTCACCGCTGCGCCGGGCCGTCGAGACGGCCCGCCCGAGTGCGCTGGCCTGCGAGACCGAGCTGGAGATCATCGACGACCTGCGCGAGGTGGGCTTCGGCGTCGCCGAGGGACGAACGCTCGACGAGCTCGATCCGGATGTCGCCGCCCGGTTCCGCGCCGATCCGGCCGCCCACCCCTTCCCGGGAGCCGAGCATCCGGCCGCGGCCGCCCAGCGAGCCGCCGAGACGCTGCGTGCGCTCGCCGCGCGCAGATCCACCGTGCTGGTGGTCGCGCACAACACGCTGCTGCGACTCGGGCTGTGCACGCTGGTCGGCCTGCCGGTGGCCCACTACCGGCACGTCTTCCCCCGGCTGGAGAACGGCGCCGTCACCGAGGTGGCCGTGCCCGCCGACCGCGCGGCCCCCACTGCGCTGCTCTCCCTCAACGTCCCCGTCCTGTGATTCCCCATCCTGTGATGTCCCCGTGCAGAGGAGTGGTCATGAGCAATGGTGCTCTCCGTAGTCGTCATCTGGGCAAGGCCCTCGCCGTCGCCCTAGCGGCCGTGGTGACCGGAGGTCTCACCGCGTGCGCGGACGTCAACGAGGGAGGCACGCCCGCGGCGGGCGGCGACGGCGAGCCGCAGAACGCGAAGGTCGCGTTCCTCATGCCCGACATCGCCTCCACGCGCTACGAGCTGGCCGACCGGCCGCTGTTCGAGGCCAAGGTCAAGCAGCTGTGTGCGGGCTGCGGGGTCGTCTACGCCAACGCCAACAGTGACGCTGCCCAGCAACAGCAGCAGGCGAACTCGGCGCTTGCACAGGGTGTCAAGGCGATCGTGCTCGACCCCGTGGACTCGACGGCGGCGGCGACCATCGTGACCACCGCACGAGCCCAGGGTGTGCCGGTGATCGCCTACGACCGCCCGATCCCGGACGTGCCGGCCGACTACTACATCTCGTTCGACAACGAGGCGATCGGCGCCATGATCGCGAAGTCGCCGGCGGACAGGCGGGAGGCCGGCCGTGACCGGCATCCACAGTGGTCCGCGGGCCGCGCCGCCGGCCTCGGGAGAGGCGCTCGACCGGCAGGACGAGTGGCTGCGCCGGATCCGCCGGGGTGCGTGGCGCGGTCGCCGGTCGCGTGAGCGGATCCGGTCCGGCGACCTCGGCGTGGTCCCCGTCGTGGCCGGGCTCGTGGTGATCTGGACGGTGTTCCAGGTGCGCAATCCGATCTTCCTGCCGCCCGCCGACCTCGTGAACCTCGCGATGGAGAGCGTCACGGACGGGGCTGGTGCTCGCCGTGGCGGTGGCCCTGGCCGCGATGGCAAGGCCCAGCCGCGCGTCGCACGGACGGGCGTGACCGGGCCGCACAGTTGGATGGGCGGGGGCGGTGACCACGAGGGGGGCCACCGCCCCCGCGACGTCTCCGAGTGTTTCGGGCATCCCGGCAGCGAGCGAACAGAGCGAGCAAACACTGCTGTACGGGCAATGGAGAATGCGATTCGGACAATTCTTCGACATTGACTCCGAACTCGCCGGGTGATGTACTGGAGAAAGTAAAGTACAATAATTCAGATTTCCGGTGCAGGATTTCCTACAATGACGTCGAGGGCGGGCCGTGTCGCGAAGTGTCCGACGCCGTCCGATGCACCCCGTACGCCGCACCGCCCCCTCCTTCCCCCGAACCTCCTGGTCACCGGCTCCCCGGCCCGGTGGCCGGGCAGCGCACGAACTGAACACCAATCCCCGCATCCGCCGCGGGTCACCCGCCCCCACTGCACACGGCCGTGCCAGGAGGATCAGCTCATGTTCAGAACCCGCAGGCGCTGGCTCGTCGCGGCGTTCGTTCTCGCGATCACCGCGATCGCGTACATCGACCGGGTCAACCTCTCGATCGCGGCTCCCGTGCTCACCAAGGAGTTCCACACCAACGCCGCGGTCATGGGTCTGCTGCTGTCCAGCTTCACCTGGACCTACACCCTGCTCAACCTGCCGGCGGGCATGCTCGTCGACCGTGTGCGCACGCGGATCCTCTACTCCGCCGCCCTCCTGATCTGGGCGGTGTCGAGCTTCCTCACCACACTGGCCGGCTCCGTGGCGGCGATGTTCGGTCCCCGGCTGCTCCTGGGCGTCGGCGAGGCGCCGTTCGCCCCCGCCGCCATCAGGACGCTCTCCGATTGGCTGCCGAGGTCGGAGCGTGGCACGGGGAGCAGCATGTTCATCTCGGGTGTCGCGCTCGGCACCGCAGTCGGGCCACCCGGGCTCGCATTCCTGGTCAGCACGTACGGCTGGCAGAGCTGCTTCATCGCGTCCGGCACGCTGTCGCTGCTGGCCGCGGTCATCTGGTACGCCTGGTACCGCCATCCCCTCGAGGACAGCAGGCTGACCGGGCGCGAGCGCGAGCTCATTTTCGCCGACCAGGAGCCTCCGCAGCAGGAGGGCCGGGCCCCGTGGAGCGCGATCATCAGGCACCGCGACATCTGGGCGATCACGAGCGGGTACTTCTGCCTGCTCTACATCCTTTACACGTTCATCACCTGGTTGCCCAGCTACCTGGTGCAGGACCGGGGCATGACGGTGCTCAGCTCCGGCTTCACCACCTCGATCCCGTGGATCTGCGCGTTCGTCGTGGGACTGCTGGGCGGTCGGATCTCCGACGTCGCCGTGCGCCGGGGTATGTCCTCACTGGACGCACGCAAGATCGTGCTGGTCGCAGGGATGGTGGCGGCGCTGGCGATCCTGGGCACCGCGTTCTCCGCGTCGGCGACCGTCGCAGTGCTCTGCCTGTCCGTCTCCACCTCCGGCATCATCTTCTCCAACGGCGCGGTCTGGGCCGCCACCACGGATGTCATGCGGAGCCTCAACCTGTCCGGTTCGGCCACGGGTTTCGTCAACGGGCTGGGCAACGTCGGGGGCATCCTCGGCCCGATCGTCACCGGGGCGCTCGTCTACGCGACGGGCTCCTTCGTCGTCCCGCTCGTGGTGGCGGCCGGGCTCGCGCTCGTCGGTGCGCTCGCTTGGGCCTTCGGCATGCGCAGCTCGCCCGCGGCACCGGTGGCCGGTCGACCGGTCGCCGGGATGGGAGACGCGCGGTCGCGCGCAGCCGGAGCCGGATCATGAGGAGGAACCGATGACCACCGAAAGCGCGCTATCCGGGATCCGGGTGGTCGACGCGGCCACCCTCGCCGCCGGACCGCTGGTCGCCACCTGGCTCGCCGAGTTCGGGGCCGAGGTGATCAAGATCGAGCAACCCCGCGGCGGGGACCCACTGCGACAGTGGGGTGCGCAGAAGGACGGCGTCGGGCTGATGTGGAAGAGCCTGGGACGCAACAAGAAATCGGCCACACTCGACCTGCGTCAGGAGGCGGGACGGGATCTGCTGCGTGAGCTGGTGAGCCACAGCGACGTGCTGATCGTGAACCTGCGGCCGTCCACGCTGACCCGCTGGGATCTCGACTATTCACGCCTCGGGGCCGACAACCCGGGCCTGGTCATGCTGCACGTGTCCGGGTTCGGGGCGGGCGGTCCCAAGAGCGACCGCCCGGGGTTCGGCACGCTCGGGGAGGCGATGAGCGGGTTCGCCCACATCACAGGGCATCCCGACGGTCCGCCCACGCTGCCGTCGTTCATGCTCGGCGACGGCGTCGCCGCGCTGACGGCCACCTACGCGGTGATGATGGCGCTGTACCACCGTGACGTACACGGCGGCGGGGGGCAGCACATCGACATCAACCTGATCGAGCCCCTTGCCCGGCTCATCGAGCAGCCCGTGCTGACCTACGACCAGCTCGGCACCGTGGCCGGGCGCACGGGCAACCGCTGGGACATCAGCGCCCCGCGCAACGCCTACCGCACCAAGGACGGGCACTGGCTGGCGATGTCGGGCAGCGCGCCCACCATCGCGATGCGGGCCCTGCGGGCCGTCGGGCGCGCCGACCTGACCGAGGACCCTCGGTTCGCCGAGGCGCAGCAGCGGCTGGCCAACGCCGTCGAGATCGACCGTGTGATGGCCGAGTGGATCGGCGAGCGCACGCTCGACACCGTGATGGACGTGTTCGATCAGGAGCAGGTCGCCGCCGCCCCGATCTACGACGCCGAGCAGCTCCTCGCCGATCCCCAGATGCAGGCCCGCGGTGTCTACGCCCCACATCCCGACCCCGACCTGGGCTCGATGCGCATCCAGGGCCCGGTCCCCCGGTTCTCCGGGACGCCGGGCAGGGTCGAGCACCTGGGTCCCGCGCTGGGCGAGCACAACGACGAGATCTATCTGGACCTCCTCGGCCTCGACGCGGACCGCTACCGCCGGATGCAGGTCGATGGGGTCATCTGACGCCGTGCCCGCATCCCGACAACGCTAGTGCCGAGGAAGAGGTACGAGACATGACCGTCCGGGCCCGCCGCTCCGAGCTCGCCACGCCCGCGAGCAACGACTGGATGTTCGCGAAGGCCGCCGCCTCCGGGGCCGATCTGGTGTTCCTCGATCTGGAGGACGCCGTCGCCCCAGCCGAGCGGGAGGCCGCACGGGGTAAGGCCGCCGCCGCTCTGCGGGACCTCGACTGGGGCCGCACCGTGCGCGCGATCCGCATGAACGGCGTCGACACCCGATGGGCGCACGGTGACGTGATCGAGGTCGTCACGGGGGCGCGCGAGGCCCTCGATGTGATCATCGTGCCGAAGGTCCGCAGCGCCCGGGACGTGTGGTGGGTCGACGTGCTGCTCACCCAGCTCGAAGAGGTGCTGGGCCTCGAGAAGCGCATCGCTCTCGAGGTGCTCATCGAGGAGACCGAGGGCCTGCAGAACGTCGCCGAGATCACCAGGGCCAGCGACCGCCTGGAGGCCGTGATCTTCGGCGCCGGCGACTTCTCGGCGTCCCAGGGCGCTCGCGTCGACACCAACTTCGATCCGGTCGTCGACTATCCCGGCGACATGTGGCACTACGCCAGGGCGCGGATCGTCGTGGCTGCCCGGGCGGCGGGCATCGACGCGATCGACGCACCGTTCCCCGCCTACCGCGACCCCGAGGCCTACCGCACCGCCTGCGACCGCGCCGCAGCGATGGGATACGTCGGAAAGTGGGCCATCCACCCCAGCCAGGTCGAGCCGGCGAACGAGGCCTTCGCGCCCACTCGCGACGAGATCGCACACGCCCGGAAGGTCGTGGCGGC
>DASYES010000815.1:0-6249 GCA_036498885.1 Pseudonocardia sp. | reverse complement strand
GATCTCGGGTCCCGCCAGCAGCGGGCCATGCTCGCGGCACTGCTGCTGCGCGAGGGGCGGCCGCTGCGGGTCGACGAGGCCGCGCGCGAGCTGTGGGGAGACGACATCCCCCGGGGAGCGGCGGGCATGATCCGCACGTACGTCTACCGGCTGCGCCGGATACTCGGCGGCGGCGGTCCCGGCGTCATCACCTCGTCCGGAGGCGGCTACGTGCTGGCGGTGGACCCGCTCGCGGTGGACGTCGGGCTCTTCCGCCACCACCTCCACAAGGCGCGGGAAGCCCTCCGGAGCGGAGACGCATCGAGCGCCGCGGCGGGGCTGCGGGCCGGGCTGGCGCTGTGGCAGGGCACACCGCTCAGCGGTGCGGTCGGGCCCGGTTCCACCGCCCATCGCGTGCGGTTGGAGCAGATGCGCTCGGCGGCGGTGGTGGACGAGCTGGCGGTGTCCATCGAGCTGGGCTGCCACGTCGAGGCGGTGTCCGAGCTGACCGCGCTGGTCTCACGGCACCCGCTGCGCGAGCGGCTGTGGGAGCTGCTGATCCTGGCGATGTACCGGTCCGGGCAGCGAGGCGAGGCGCTGAAGGCCTACCGGGACATCCAGCGGCTGCTGCGGGAGGAGCTCGGTCTCGAGCCGGGCGCGGGCCTGCGCGAGTTGCACGCCCGCATCCTCGACGGCGGCGGGTCGCCCACAGCCCCGTTCACAGAGCCGATCGTCACACCGACGCCCGCGCAGCTGCCTGCGGACACGGCGGACTTCGTCGGGCGCTCCGCCGAGATCACGTGGATCACCGACCGCCTGCTGTGCCCGGACGGTCCGGCGCTCGTCGGGATCACCGGCTTCACCGGCATGGGCAAGACCGCACTGGCGACGCACGTCGCGCGGTCGGTGCGCCACCATTTCCGCGACGGACAGCTCTTCGCGACGCTGAGCAGGCCGGGCTGCCCACCCGCCGACCCGGGCGAGGTCCTCGCCGGGTTCCTCGCGGCGTTCGGAATCGGCCGGGATCGGCTGCCGGCCGCGGTGGGCGAGCGCAGCGCGCTGTGGCGCACCCTGCTCACCGAACGCAGGATCCTGGTGGTCCTCGACGACGCCGACAGCAGCGAGCAGGTGCTGCCGCTGCTGCCCGCCGCGCCGTCCTCCGCGGTGATCGTGACGAGCTGGCGGCGCCTGATGGATCTCCCCGGGTTGCGTTCGGTGTCGGTTGGCCCACTCGCCGACGGGGACGCGCTGGCGCTCATGGGACGGCTGGCCGGTCGGGAGCGCCTGTGGGCGGAGCCCGATGCCGCGAAGGGGATCATCGCCGAGTGCTCCGCGCAGCCGCTCGCCGTGCGGATCTCGGCCGCGCGGCTGCTCGCGAGGCCTCGGGAGACGGTGCACGAAGTGCACCGGCAGATGCGCCACGACTTCACGTCGCCGGTGGTGCTCGACGAGGACCGCAGGGCCGCGAACGCCCGGTTCGAATGGGCGATGAGCAGGCTCGCCCCCGAGCTCGCAGCGGCCTGCGGGCAGATCGCGCTGTCCGACCGCGACCTGCTGGACGTCCCCGCGGTGGCGCCCCTGCTCGGCGTGGAGGGCATGGAGGCCCGCCGGATCCTGGAGGCGCTGGTCGGCGTGCACCTGCTGGAAGCGGTCGGCGGCGGCCGGTACCGGTTCCTCACGCTCGTGCGGGCCGAGGTCCGGCGGCACGCCCGGCACCCCTCGGGCGTGTCGCCCCGAGCCCCGGCAGATGACTTCCCTGTTGCGCACGCCACTTCCACGGCTGCTTCATCTGCTGGCGCGCTGCCACTCACCGCTGCACGGGCGTGTCGCCGATGATTCATCCATTCGGCGGCTGATCACAGGAAACGGGACAAACCAGTCACTCTTGGTTACCGTTCGGCGATTCACTCTTTGTAACCGAAATCAGCCGCCGCCGACCGCTGCCGGTTCGTCACCTTCCCGTGACCGGAGCGCGACCGCCAGGATCACCGCAGCGATACCGACCGCTTCCTGAATACCCGGGATCTGACCCAATCCGACCAAGCCCACGACCGTGGCGGTGGCAGGCAGTAACGCCAGCAGCACCGCGAACCGGGCTCGCCCGAGCCTGCGCAGCACCACCTGGTCGAGCACGTAGGGCACCACGCTGGCCAGCACTCCCACCCCGAGACCGAGCAACAGGGCCGCGGGGTCGAGCAGCGCTCCGGGGCCTGTCGGACCCCCGAGCAGCAGCAGCGGGGAGAGCGCCACCGCGGCCACGGTGAACCCGACCGCGAGGTCGTCGAGGCCGTTGCCGGACCTCGCCACCCGCTTGCTCAGCAGGATGTAGATGGCCCACAACGCCGCAGCCCCGAGCGCCCACAGCACCCCCGCAGGGCCGCCTGACCAGCGCACATCCGCGATGAGCAGCACGCCGGCCGCCGCCAGCACCACGGCGCCGAGATCACGAGCGCCGCGCGACGCCACCGCGGCGACGGCCACGGGTCCGCAGAACTCGATCGCCACCGCGGTGCCGAGGGGGAGCCGGGCGATCGCCTCGTAGAACGTGACGTTCATCAACGCCGTGGCCGCGCCGAGCGCCACAGCCTGGCGAAACCGCGGCCCCCGCCATGCGCTGCGGGCCGGGCGGCGCCAGGCGAGAAGCACAGCCGCGGCCCCGAGCATCCGTAACATGGCGACAGCGGACGGCGACAATCGGGTGAACAGCCCCACCGCGAGGGCCGCGCCGACGTACATCGAGAGGGCCCCGACGACGAACAGTGCTGGCGCCGGCACCCGGTTGCGCACACTGGACGTCATGTGCAGAGAGTAACCGCCACGCCAAGAGTGTTAACACACACCATCTTGCGGTGTCACGCCGGGCACCGCATCATTCACTCCAAGTCAACTGAATCTGCGGTAGTCACCGAGGCGCCACCGCTAGGGCCACCTGACCGACCACGCTCGGTCACGTGACGTCTATTGCGGGGCAATCGGGGAACACGTGCAGGGTGCAGGACGTCTGAGAGTGTGGACGCACCGCGCGAGCGGTCGTCACAGCAAGCGGCGCCGGAGATCATCCGGCGTCGAGACGGAGGGAGACCGCTATGCAGCCAGGAACCCTGACCCGGCCTGAGTTGACCGTCGCTGACCGCTGTGACCGATGCGGAGCGGCCGCAAAGGTTCGGGCCGTGTTGCCGTCGGGCGGCGAGTTGCTGTTCTGCGGTCACCACGCAAGGGCGCACGCCGACAAGCTCCGCGAGATGGAGATCGACGTGCAGTCAGGCAGTTGACAGGGGCCGGTTGAACCGGCCCTCTCAACAGCGACCTACAGCGGGGCGGGAACCTCAGGTTCCCGCCCCGCTGTCGTGTCCCCGGGCCGCCGTCGGCTGCCCGCACCCCGTCACCGCCAGGACCGCAGCGTGGCGATGCGCTCCTCGAGCTGCTCGATGCTGGCCATCGCGGTGGGCGGTCCGCCACACAGCTTGCGGAGCTCGTTGTGGATCATGCCGTGTGGCTTGTTCGTGCGGTGGTGGTGCAGCGCGACAAGCGTGTTGAGCTCCTTGCGCAAGGCGCCCAGCCGCTCCCGTACCGACAGCTGAGGCCGTTCGGCAGGCGGGGCGGGCGGGGGCGGCGGCGCCGCCGCCTGAGCGCGCTGGGAGCGACTGAGCCAGTCCTTCTGGCGCTGGCTGAGCAGCGTGCGCACCTGCTCGGGTTCGAGCAGCCCCGGCAGGCCGAGGTAGTCCTCCTCATCGGCCGAGAACGAACGGCCTTCGTAGATCAGCTGGTCGAGCTCGGCCTCCGCCCCCAGCGCGGTGAACGCCTTCTCGTCCTCCCCCGGCTCGTCCTCCTGGCGTTGCGCCTGGGCGAGCAACTCGTCGTCCCACTGCTCGTCGGCGCGATGCGGCTTGCCGAGCACGTGGTCGCGCTGGGCCTCGAGCTCGCTCGCCAGGCCGAGCAGCACCGGGACGCTCGGCACGAACACCGAGGCGGTCTCCCCCTGTCGCCGGGATCGGACGAAACGACCCACGGCCTGGGCGAAGAACAGCGGGGTGGAGGCGCTGGTCGCGTAGACGCCGACCGCAAGCCGCGGGACGTCGACGCCCTCACTGACCATGCGCACGGCCACCATCCAGCGGTCGTCCGACTCCGCGAACCGGGCGATCCGGGCCGAGGCTCCCTGCTCGTCGGAGAGCACCACCACGGGCGGCGTGCCCGTCACGTCGGTGAGGATGGCCGCGTAGGCGCGGGCCGTGGTCTGGTCGGTGGCGATCACGAGGCCGCCGGCATCGGGCATCCCGCCGGCTCGGTGGCCGGACAGCCGCTTGTCCGCGGCGGACAGCACGGCCGGGATCCACTCGCCGCCGGGGTCGAGCGCGGTGCGCCACGCCCGCGCGGTCTGCTCCGCGGTCATCGGCTCGCCGAGCCGCGCGGTGATCTCCTCCCCCGCGCTGGTGCGCCAGCTCGACACGCCCGAATAGGCCATGAAGACCACGGGCCGGACCACGCCGTCGGCGAGCGCCTCCGCATACCCGTAGGCGTGGTCGGCCCGGCTGCGCAGAGCACCCTCGGCGTCGGGCAGGTAGTCGACGAACGGGATCGGGTTGTCGTCGCTGCGGAACGGGGTGCCCGTCAGCGTGAGCCGGCGGGTGGCCGGGTCGAAGGCCTCCTTGACCGCGTCACCCCACGACCGGGCGTCCCCGGCGTGGTGCACCTCGTCGAGGATGACGAGCATGCGGCGGTTCTCCGTGCGGGCCCGGTGCAGCAGCGGGTGGGCCGCCACACCCGCGTAGGTGACGGCGATGCCGGTGTAGTCCGAGGACGTGCCACCGGTCGAGTTGCGGAAGTCGGGGTCGATCGCGATGCCGACCTGGGCCGCTGCGGCCGACCACTGGTGCTTGAGGTGCTCGGTCGGCGTGACGACCGTCACCGCGTTGATCACCCGGTCGGCGAGCAGCTCGGCGGCCACCCGCAGCGCGAAGGCGGTCTTGCCCGCGCCGGGTGTGGCGACCGCGAGGAAGTCACGGGGCGACGAGGCGAGGTACCGGGCTAGCGCGCTGCGCTGCCAGGCCCGGAGCGGGCGCGAGGAAGGAGCGATCTGCTGGGCCTGGGACACACAACTCCCTCAACGTCGCGCACGCTGTGCTCGGGATCGGCCCCGCACGGGCCCCCGCGTCGGCGCGGGACCCAGGGCGGGGATCACGGCGGGTCCGGCCGCCGACGGTCTTGGTCAGCGTAACGGGGCGGAGCCGCGCGGCGCGCCGTGCCCCGCGCCGTGTCGGCGCCCGCGCGCCCGGTGGTCGCCCGGGTGGTCCATCCTGTGTTCGCGACCACCTGCAGGGACCAGGGCACTGCAGAATCACGGGGGTGCAGATGACCACCGAGCATCGCGGCGCCGGCCAGGTGCGCCTCGACGCCGCCGAGGCCGCGCTCGCGCTCGAGATGCTGTTCGCCGACGTCGCGTCCGGTCCGCTGCGCCCGGATCTACCCCTCGCTCCCGCGGTGCGGATGGCGGCGGCGCTCGCCGGACGCCCTCTGACGGTGGCCCGCCGGGGCGCCGGCCTCGCCGCGGAGCTGGCCCGCATCGGGCTGGGCCGCTCCCTGCTGGCCCCGTCCCCACACGATGAGCGCTACGCCGACCCCGCGTGGTCGGACAACCCGCTGCTGCGCCGCTTCGTGCAGGCCCACATAGCGGCCGGTGCCATCGCCTCCGACCTCATCGCGGACGCCCGGCTCGACGGCCCCGACGACGAACGGATCCGCTCAGCGGTCACCGCAGTCGTCGACGCCCTCGCACCCAGCAACACCCCGCTCAACCCGGCCGTGTGGCGAGCTGCTCCCGGCGGCGAGAGCGCGGTGCGTGGGGTGGCCCGCCTCGCCGGCGATCTCGCGGCGCCGCCCCGCGTTTCGACCGAACCGGGGGCCCACGGGTTCGAGGTGGGCACGGACGTCGCCGCCACGCCCGGTGCCGTCGTCCTCCGCACGCCCGTCGCCGAGCTGATCCAGTACCTCCCGCAGACCGAGGAGGTCCGCCACCTGCCCCTGCTGGTCGTGCCACCGGTGGCCACCCGGTACTACCTGGCCGACCTGGCGCCCAGGCGCAGCATCGTCGAGCACCTCGTCCGCGGTGGCCAGCAGGTGTTCGTCCTGTCGTGGCGCAACCCCGGCCCCGAGCACGCCGTCTGGGATCTCGACACCTACGGCCGGGCCGTCCTCGACGCGATGGACGCGTGTGAGCACATCACCCGCACCTCCGGTACGTCGCTGATGGCCTTCTCCTGGTCGGGCGGC
>DASYES010000814.1:0-4784 GCA_036498885.1 Pseudonocardia sp. | reverse complement strand
CACCGACAACCCCGCCCGAACCCCGCTCCAGAAACCGGCCACCACCGACCGCGCCATCCGTGGACGACCCCGACGAGCCACCCGCAACACCTCCAAGATCAGGCATTGCGACGACCCCCTGAACCCAAGGGCGGCTCACACCCGTCAATGGTGCAATGGTGGTTAGGCTGTCCGTGTGACGGAACGGCCGCTGCGCGGGGAGCCGCTCTCCCTCGACCTGGTGAACACCGAGTGGAACGAGGGCGGCACGCCCCGCGACCTGTTCGACGGGCCAGGTGGGGCAGCGGGCTGGCTCGCCGAGCACGGCTATGCCGGTGGGTCGGAGGCCGCTCTGCGGGAGGCCAGGGCGGCCCTGCGGGCGCAGCTGGAAGAGAACGACCCAGGCCCGCTCAATGCGGTACTCGCCCGCGGCACCCGCAGGCCGGTACTCGGATCCGACGGACGCCCCGGCGAGCTCATCGAGGTCGACCCGGACTGGCGCGCGGCCTGGGATGCGGCCGTCGACCACCTGCGCTTGCTCGCCGAGCGGCCCGACCGTGTCCGGGCCTGTGCCCACCCGAGCTGTGTGCTCTGGTTCCACGACACGTCGCGCAACGGCACGCGGCGCTGGTGCTCCATGGACGCATGCGGGAACCGCGCGAAGGCCGGGCGCCATTACGCCCGCACGCGCGGAGGTGCCTCACAACCGCTCGTCCGAAGGCTGCAACGGCCGTAGTGTCGGGATCATGGCGAACGTCTACGAAGGCGTCGATGCGACGATGGCCGCCTGGATCGAGAGGCAGCCGGTCTTCTTCGTCGCCACCGCACCGCTGGAAGCGGACAGGCTGGTGAATCTCTCGCCCAAGGGCGCCATGGGCACCTTCCGTATGGTCGACGAGCACACCTTCGCGTACCTGGACCTCACCGGCAGCGGCGTGGAGACCATCGCGCACCTGCGGGAGAACGGCCGGATCTGCGTGATGTTCTGCGCGTTCGACGGGCGCCCCACCATCGTGCGCCTGCACGGCACCGGACGCGCGGTCACGCCGGGCGATCCCGGGTTCGAGGAGGTTCTGACCGGCTTCGGCGAGGCGGGGGAGCAGCGCCGCCCGTACCTGCGCGCGGTGATCGTGGTGAACGTGGCCAGAGTGGCCGACTCATGCGGCTACGCGGTGCCCCGCATGGACCTGGTCGAGGAGCGCGGGACCCTCGACGCCGTGTGGCGCAGCCGCGACGACGAGCGGATCGCGCGCTACCACGCGGAGCGGAACGCGCGCAGCCTCGACGGCCTGCCGGGTCTGCCCGAAGCGGTCCCGGTGGCAGGCACCGTCGCCTGAGCCGGCCGCCCTGTGACGCTCACCGCACCGCGACGGGTACACCGGCGTCGCCGGGGCGGCGCGGCGGACGCCTGAAATGATCAGGATCGGCGTCCGGACGGACGCAGACCCGTGCGAGGAGGACTTATGACGGCGGAACGGCCGCTCACGGAGTGGCAGAAGCTCGTGCTGACCTTCTCCCGGCGCTGGCGCAGCGCCGGCTTCTGGTACGGGCTCGCCATCGCTGTGATCTGGCCGTTCGCGATGTTCGGCACGCGGATCGCATGGCGGGGTGGGGAGCACCTTCCTCGCACGGGCGGAGCGCTGCTGGCCATCAACCACGTGTCGTTCTCGGATCCGATCTTCAACGTCGCGTTCACCGTCTCCCACGGCCGGATGCCGCGTTTCCTCGCGAAGTCGGAGTTGTGGAAGGTGCCGATCGTCCGCTCGGTCCTCGGGCGGGGCGGCCACATCCCCGTGTACCGCGCCTCGGCCCGTGCCGGCGACGCCTACCGCGACGCAATCGCCGCCATCAAGCGCGGCGAGATCGTGGCCTTCTATCCGGAGGCCACCTACACCGCCGACCCTGACGGATGGCCGATGAAGGCCAAGAACGGGATCGGGCGGATCGCGCTGGTCACGGGCGCACCGGTGATCCCGGTGGCCAACTGGGGCACGCAGGAGGTGCTGCCACCGGGCACCGCGCGGCCCCGGCTGCTGCCCCGGCGCAAGGTGACGGTGGTGGCTGGACCTCCCGTCGACCTCTCGGCGTGGGTCGGCGGGCCGCGCACGCGTTCGGCGCTCGACGGCGCCACCGCCGCGATCATGGCTGACGTCACGCGGTTGGTGGCCGAGATCCGGGGCGAGACTCCGCCACCCGTCCCGTTCGACCCCGCACCAGCGGGGTCGAACGGGACGGGCGGTGGGAACGGAATCGAGCAGGAGCGCCCCGCGAGCTGACCGGCAGGTCAGCCGGCGGTGCGGGCGAGCTTCTCCAGCCGGCGCGGCGTGGGCCAGCGCACGGAGTGGGCCCAGCCCAGCTTCTCGAAGATCCGGATGGCCCGGGCGGAGATGTCCACCTGACCGCGCTGCACGCCGTGGCGGGCGCAGGTGGGGTCGGCGTGGTGCAGGTTGTGCCACGACTCGCCGAAGCTGAGCACAGCCAGCGGCCAGACGTTGCGCGAGTGGTCGCGTGCGGCGAACGGCTGGTCGCCGATCATGTGACAGATGGAGTTGATCGACCAGGTCACGTGGTGCAGCAGCGCGACGCGCACCAGGCCGGCCCAGAAGAACCCGGTGAGCGCGCCCCACCACGACCAGGTCAGGAGCCCGCCGAGCAGCGCCGGAGCGAGCAGGGTGGTCGTCGACCACGCGACGAACAGGCGGTCGACCCGGAGGATGTCGCGGTCGGCGAGCAGGTCGGGTGTGAAGCGCGCCTCGTTGGTCTGGTCGCGCTCGAACAGCCACCCCATGTGCGAGTGCCAGAATCCGCGGGCCAGTGCGGCCGGTCCCGTGCCGAAGAGCCACGGCGAGTGCGGGTCGCCCTCCTTGTCGGAGAACGCGTGGTGCCTGCGGTGGTCGGCCACCCAGTCGATCACCGGGCCCTGCATCGCCAGGCTGCCGGCGACGGCGAGCGCGATTCGCAGCGGCCGTTTCGCCTTGAACGAGCCGTGCGTGAAGTACCGGTGGTAGCCGACTGTGATGCCGAGGCCGCTGATCACGTAGAACACGGCCGCGAGGACGACATCCGTCCAGCCGAGTCCCCATCCCCACGCGAACGGGATGGCAGCGATCAACGCCAGTAGCGGGACGATCACGAACACGTAGACCGCGATCTGCGGCGCCACTCCGCGCCGGCCTTCGAGGATTGGCTTGGCCGCTCCGGTTGGTCGGCTCGGGCTCTCGGCAACGGTCATGGGCATGCACCTCGTGGGTTTCGAAGGAAGGAAGGGTGACCTTACTGCCACGTTGTCTACCAGGCATTCGCTGGCGGACGGCACCCCGGATCGGGTGTGAACGCCTACAGATCGAGATCGAGCAGCGCGTTCTCCACCACTTCGGGCAGAGCGGGGTGGATCCAGTATTGACCAGTGGCCATCTCCCGCGCTCCGAGGCCGAACGACATCGCCTGGATCAGCGGCTGGATCAACGTGGCCGCGTCTGCCCCCATGACGTGCGCGCCCAGCAGCCGGCCGCTGCCGCGCTCGGCGATCACCTTGCAGAAACCGGTGGTGTCCTCCATGGCCCAGCCGAAGGCGACGTCTCCGTAAGCCTGGATCTTCACGGTGACGTCGTGGCCCGCGGCCCGGGCCTCGGCCTCGGTGAGGCCGACGGCGGCGATCTGCGGGTCGGTGAAGACCGCGGACGGCACGAAACGGTGGTCGGTTCGCCGCGGTGCGTCCGGATGCAGGAGGTTGTGCGCCACCACCTGCGACTCATGGTTCGCGACGTGTTTGAGCTGATGCGGGGAGCTCGCGTCGCCCAGCGCGAAGATCCCGTCAACCGGCGTGCGCTGCTGGTCGTCGACCACGATCCGGCCGTCGGGATGGGTCGGCACCCCCGTGCGGTCGAGGTCGAGGCGGTCGCCGTTGGGCACCCGCCCGGTCGCGACGAGCAGCAGGTCACCCCGCAGTTCGGTGCCGTCGGCGAGGTCGAGGACCACCTCGCCGTCGCCCCCGCTCCGCGCGCGTGCGACCTCGTGGCCGAGGTGGACGTCCCACTTCTCGCGGGCGACCGCCGTGAAGCGCTCGGCGATGGTCTCGTCCTGAGCGCGCAACAGGGGCTCGCTGCGCCCGATGACCGAGACTCGGGCCCCGAGCGCGGAGAACACGTGCGCGAACTCGGCGCTGATGTAACCGCTGCCGACGATCAGGACACGGTCGGGCAGGTCGTCGATCCGCATCACCGTGTCGGACGTGTGGAACGGGACGCCGGAGGAGGCGATCGGCTCCGGGATCTCGGCCCGGCTTCCGGCGGCGATGACGATCCGGTCGGCGGAGATGGCATCGGTACCGGAACCGTCGGTGCGCGCCACGGCGAGCTCCTTGTGGCCGGTGAACCGGGCGTGGCCCTCGTAGACCGTGACGTTGGGGGAACGCAGCACCCGGTACTCCCGGCCACCGGCCGAGATCGGGTCGACCCGGCCGAAGACGCGGTCGCGGATGTCGCGCCATCGAATCTTGTCGATGCTCGCGTCGATCCCGTAGCGGCCCGCGGTTCGCACCGCCTCCGCAACGTCTGCCGCGTAGACGTACATCTTCGTCGGGATGCAGCCCACGTTCAGGCACGTGCCACCGAACACACCGTGCTCGACGAGCGCGACGTCCAGGTCGTCGAACCGGCTGTCGATGATCGAGTTGCCGGATCCGGTGCCGATGACGACGAGATCGTGGTGGTGCACGACACCACGTTAGCTGTGGTCGGCGACGCCTGCGCGGCGCGTTAACACAGCACACACCGTTGTTCCCGGAGGTCTCGGCGGACCTGCCC
>DASYES010000813.1:0-3764 GCA_036498885.1 Pseudonocardia sp. | reverse complement strand
CGGTCGTACACCCTGCTGCCCACCACGATCACGGCGCGCGCCCGCTGGCTGCGGAGCGCTGCCACGTAGTCGATCTCGCGTTCCTCCCGGCCGAACGTGCAGGCCATCGTCACGACGAGCTGGTGGCCCTCGGCCGCCCTGATGGCGCCGGCGGCGATCGAGGAGAAATAGGGATCGCCGACGTCGCCGATCACCAGCCCGACGAGGTTGGTGCGGCCCCGCGCCATCGCCTGGGCCTGCGCGTTGGCCGAGTACTGCAGTGCCTCGGCCGCCTCCAGCACCCGTTCACGCAGGTCCGGACGGACCCTGCGGGTGCTGCCGTTGAGCGCGCGCGACGCGGTGGCCAGGGAAACCCCGGCGGCACGGGCGACGTCGAGAAGCGTGACCGACGCGTTGATGACGCGGTCGCTCATGGCCTGCCTCCTGCACTGCGACATCGGGGCCGGACCACGGATGGGGCGGTTCGCGCGCGGATGGCGCCGGCGGCCCGTGCCGGGCGGCCCGGGATCTCTGTGCGCAGAGCGTACCGGTCACCGGGTGATAGGAAAGCGCA
Source organism: Pseudonocardia sp. (assembly GCA_036498885.1). Classification (GTDB taxonomy): domain Bacteria; phylum Actinomycetota; class Actinomycetes; order Mycobacteriales; family Pseudonocardiaceae; genus Pseudonocardia. Next base: position 3,211 of record DASYES010000813.1, on the reverse strand, counting down.
TTCCCCCTGCTGGAGTAGGTGGCGCGCGGGTCAGCGTGCCGCCTCGACGGGCCCGGCCGCCATCCGCACCGGATCGTAGGGGGAGAGGTAGCCGCACATCCCGAGGGTGGTGGGCGGAGGCTGCTCGATCCGCGCCACGGTGGCGTCCCTCAGGTGGGAGTGGTCGCCGACGGCCAAGGCGGCGAGCTGATCATCGGTTCGTCCGCTCGCCGTGGCGGCTCCCTCCCGCCAGCGCGCCCGCCACTGCTCGAGCTGGGGCCGGACCAGTGCCGCAGCGGATGCGAAGAACTCCTCGAGCGCGGTCGCGTCCCCCGCGGCCGTCCGCCGGCTGAGTTCGGCGAAACCCTCGATCGCCAGGTCACGCCTGGCTCGTGCGCGTTCCGGCGCCGCCTCCCCGCCCATGCCTGCCAGCGACCTCGCACGCTCGTAGCAGGCGCGGTCGATCAGGTGGGCAGGAGGGAACGTCAGCACCGCGTCGCCCGCCTCCGGCAACCCGCTGTTCTGCATGAGCGCCACGACGTTCAGGTCGCCGTCGTTCACCGCGCGATGGATCGTGCCGGGGGTGAACCAGACGACGTCCCCTGGCCGCAACGGCGACTCGGCTAACCCACTCGTGGTGAGCGTCTGCAGCCTGCCCCTGCCCCCGACCACGATGTAGCACTCGGAGCAGCACAGATGCATGTGCGGCGAGCCCCCGCACAGCCCGTCGGGCGCCTCCCACGGGTAGACGCGCAGTGCGCTGATCCCCACCGCGCCGGGGAACTCGGGAAGGCCGCCGCTCATCGCACGCCCTCGCTGAACTCGGGCGGCCCATCGGGAGACGTCACCGTGCGCGGGCGCTGTGTCCATGGCTCGCGCGCAAGCTCGCTCATAAGGCGTGCTCCGCGGCGAGGCCTTCGATCTCCTCGCGCGCCCAGATCCGGTCGGCGACCACCACACGGTGCTGCAGCGTGAGCGTCTCGCCGTCGGCGAGCGTGATCTCCTTGTCGAAGGCGGGCGACGGGTTCACCGCAGGGAACGGGTCGTTGCGGACGAACCAAGTGATCGTTCCGTGGCTGGTCGACCCGGCGAGGACGAGCAGCGTGGCGCCGCCGTCGACGTCGTCGTTCTTCCCCGTGTATGCGAGCCACGGGGAATCGCTGGTGCCCATGGTCTCGGGGCCGCCACCACCGGCTGCCGTGACGATCTCACCGCCGGTGAAGCCCCGCGGGCCGCGCCAGAAGAACCCCGTGTAGCCGGCGTTCGGCCGCCCATGGGTGGTGGGGCTGCCCAGCTCTAGCTCCTCGCCGCGGATGTTGCGCAGCTGCGTGGCGAAGTCGAGCGCCCAGATGCCGCGTTCCACGTCGACACCGTGCCAGCGCAGCGTCCGGGTCTCGGCCACCCAGCGCTCGCCCGTCGAGGCCACCCAGGTGAGCGTCTCGCGCAGCGTGAGCTCGTCGCTTGTCAGGTCGATGATGTCGAACCCGTCGTGCCGCATCGCGCCGACGTTGTCGAGCGGCACGTAGCCGCGCCCGTGCACGTAGGTGTTGCCGCCCCAGAAGTTCTGCCCCGACACGTGCGACCAGGTCATCTGCACGCCCTTGTGCCAGCGGTGGTCGTGCGGGCGGTACGCCGAGACGAGCGCGCCGGACAGCGTACGCATCGGGTGCAGATAGGGCTTGGGTGCCTCGAAGGCGGCCACCCCGGGCCCGTAGACGTAGCTCGCGATCTCGACCTCGCCGACCGCGACGCCGATCCGCATGCCGTGCTCGTGCGTGACGGTCAGCTCGCTCATCGAGTGACCCCTGCCGTGACGCGTGCCGAGTAGCGCCCGCCGCCGTCGAGCTGCGTGTAGAAGGGATTGCCCGGCTCCAGCTCGGCCCGGTCGACCGGACTGCCGGTGATCGCCGACTGGTAGAGGCCGGTGATGAGCTCCAGGCTGCGCCGCCCGTCCGCGCCGCTCACGGCCGGTCGCTCCGCGCGGTCCATCGAGTCGAGGAACTCGGTGAGCTGCACGTTGTGGGAGCTGCGCACGTCCGTGGTGGGGAGCCACCCGGCTGCCCGCTCCTCGGCGACACCGCGCAGGGGTGTCCAGGTCCAGTGCGAGTTGTCGTAACCGTAGAGATGCGAGACCTCGACCGTGGCCTCGGAGAAGTCGAAGCGCAGGTAGCTGACCTCGCGCGGGGACAGGACGCTGTTGACGACCGACACCAGCGCACCGGACTGGAACGACACCGCGGCGAGCGAGACGTCCTCGGTGGCGATCCGACGGTCGAGCGTGCCCATCATCGCCCGGACCTCGCGCCAGTCGCCGAGCAACGACAGCATGAGATCCATCTGGTGGATTCCGTGCCCCATCGTGGGGCCGCCGCCCTCCGTCTCCCACTTCCCGCGCCACGGCACCTCGTAGTAGGCGTCGTCGCGATACCAGAGCGTGTGGCAGATGCCGACGAGCGGGCGCCCCAAGGCACCCGCCGCGATGTGCTCGCGCAGCGTGCGGGCCGCGGAGCCGAAGCGGTGCTGGAACACGTACCCGACGTACGGGCCGCCGTCCCGCTCGTCCGTCATGAGGTCGTCGTACTCGGCCAAGGAGAGCACCGGTGGCTTCTCGCACCACACCCAGGCGCCCGCACGCAGGCAGGCCTGCACGCCGGCGTGATGGGCGGCGGGTGGGGTGCAGATGATCACCAGATCGGGCTGGTCGGCCGCGAGCATCGTGTCGAGGTCGGTATAGCTGTGCTCCACCCCCCACTCGGCGGCGAAGGCCGCCGCACGGTCGCCGTCCACGTCGACCACCGCCACGACCTTCGCCCGGCCGTCCTGCGCCTGGATGGCGGGGATGTGGCGGCCGCCGGCGATGGCGCCCGTACCCACGATGGCGACCCGGTACTGCTTCCTGCCGTCTGGCATGTGCACGAACTCCTCGGGTAGTTCCCTGCGATTCAGCGGTGCCGCTGGCGGATGGCCTGGGACGGAGTGACGAAGCGGAGGCTGATGGCGAGGCCGAGGACGGCGACCAGCATGTACGTCACTGCCATTGCCGCCGTGAGCGAGATGGGGACGCCGCCGGGGTCGGAGATCGCGCCGAACAGCGCGACGACCAGCGTCTGGGTGTCGGCGCCGGAGACGAAGAACGTGAGCTCGAACGCGCCGAGCGTGCGGACGAGCACGAGGACCCCGGCCGCGAGCATGCCGGGCAGCAGCAGCGGGATCAGTACCCGCGTGAACAGCC
>DASYES010000812.1:0-1560 GCA_036498885.1 Pseudonocardia sp. | reverse complement strand
CCGTTCTGCTGGAACAGCCGGGCGTGCAGCTGAGAGACGTACGTGTCGTCGTTGAGCACGAGCGCGCACCCACCGCCCCGCCCGACGGTCACCTCACGGTCGATCGCGTGCGTCTCGCCCCGGCGCGCGGCGGGCTCGAGGAGGCGCAGCCGCAATGCGGTGCGGGGCTCGGGGCGGCGCTCCCGCCGTGGCGGCGCGGCCGGAGGCACCCCCGCCGGCTCGGCCGTGAGGGCGGGTGTGCGCAGCTCCCGCAGCGTCAACCGCACCACTCGGTAGAGGAAGAGGTACAGCAGGGCGAGGAAGCAGAACTTGAGGACCGTGAGTACGGCTTCGGACATGAAGTCGGGCCTCTAGGACGCCTCGAAACGGATGGTCGTGGAGCCGATCCCGATCTCGTCGCCGTCCTCGAGCTCCCGGTCGCGGACCGCGACACCGTTCACCGTGGTGCCGTTCATGCTGCCCAGGTCGGCGACGGCGAAACCCTCGCCCAGCGGACGGACCTCGGCGTGGCGTCGGGACACCTGAGCATCCGCAAGTGATACCGCGCAGTCGGGCAGGCGTCCGATCACGGCCGGCTGCTCGCCGAGCTGCACTCGGCGGCCGTCGGGTAGGACCAGCGTCCCGAGGTGCTCGACCGGCCCCTCCACGATCTCGGCCTCGACCTCGAGCTGGCCGGCGTGGAGGTCGTCGTCCTCGACGAGGGCCACCGTGACCGGCCCGAGAAAGTGGTACCCCTCGTCCCGGGCGTACTGGCGGGCGGCGTCGGCGAGCTCGCGGGACAGCACGTCGGAGTAGGTCGAGAACCGCGTCAGGTCGGCGGAGGACAGGGAGACGACGATGTCGTTGGGCACGACCCAGCCGCCCTGCACGCCGATCATGCGGCCCTGGTCGAGCGCGCGGGCGATCTTGCGGCCGATCTCGACGGGCTCGAGGCCGGCGCGAAAGGCCTTGGCGAAGGTTCCCTCCACCAGCCGCTCGAGCCGACGCTCGAACCTCTGGAGTCCCATCGGGCGGAAGTGTAACTGCGAGGTGTCCGGTTTCGGCCTTGCCCTACTTACCCTGTCGTCGTTGCCGCTCGGGTTGTTCGGCCAAAGGGGACGGCGGAGGCCGGTTGGTACGCTGCCAGTTCCCCACCACCGGGCGAGTGGCGGAATTGGCAGACGCGCAGGCTTCAGGTGCCTGTGTCCGAAAGGATGTGGGGGTTCAAGTCCCCCCTCGCCCACGAGCGGCTCGCGGCCGGACGCTGGTCGCGGCGTATGGACCGGTGTACGACGCGACGGGCCGTGCGCTCCTAGCCTGCGGCGCCATGGTTGCGGCGGCAGCGACGACGCCGGACCGCGCGGGCCGGCGGCGCTTCGTGACCGCCAGTGCGCTCGGTGCGGTCCCCGGGATCGTCGTGTTCACGTGGTTGGTCGCGACCGGCCGGGCCGACCTCTTCCAGCGGGAAATTTTCGGCAACTTCTACGACGCCCAGGCCAAGGCGCTGCTCCACGGCCACTGGAACGTCCCGGCCGGGCAGCTCTACATCGAGGGCTTCCGGATCGGCTCGAAGACGTACAC
>DASYES010000811.1:0-4582 GCA_036498885.1 Pseudonocardia sp. | reverse complement strand
TGCAGCCGTTCGCGCAGATCGCCTACGGGACGTGGCGTCTCCCGGTGCTCGCCGTGCGGTGACGCACGGCCCGCCCGATGACGACCGGGTCGGCGGCGAAAGTCGCTGAAACCGGAGTGAAACCGCCGTGAATGCGGTGGGCCGCACGCTCCTCGTGGTCGTGGCAGCCAGCGCCACAGGACAACGCGAGGAAGCAATGACAACCACATCGTTCCCGGCCGCGATCGCGGCGACGGGGCTACGCAAATCGTTCGGCGACAAGCTCGTGCTCGATGGCATCGACGTGCACGTTCCGGCCGGGACGATCTTCTCGCTGCTCGGCCCGAACGGGGCCGGGAAGACCACCGCCGTCCAGATCTTCTCAACGCTCGTCACCGCCGACGCAGGGGAAATCCGCATCGACGGCCACGATCTCGCCCGTGATCCCGACGCCGTGCGCGCCGCGATCGGCGTGACCGGGCAGTTCTCCGCGGTGGACAACCTCCTCACCGGCGAGGAGAACCTCCTCCTGATGGCCGACCTGCACCATTTGGAGCGGCGGGAGGGCCGGCGTCGCAGCCGGGAGCTGCTGGAGCGGTTCGACCTGGTGGAGGCGGCCCCTCAGACACCTGCGACCTACTCCGGCGGCATGCGGCGCAAGCTCGACCTGGCGATGACGCTGCTCGGCGACCCGCGCGTGATCTTCCTCGACGAGCCGACCACCGGCCTCGACCCGCGTACCCGCCGCACGATGTGGGAGATCATCCGCGAGCTCGTGGCCAGTGGCGTGACGATCTTCCTGACCACCCAGTACCTCGACGAGGCCGACGAGCTCGCCGACCGGATCGCGCTCCTCGACAACGGACGGCTGGTGGCCGAGGGCACCCCGACCGAGCTCAAGCGGATGGTGCCAGGCGGACACGTCAGCCTGCGGTTCACCGATCCCGGGCGGCTCGCAGCGGCCGCACTGGTGTTCCCCGGCTCCACGCGCGACGACGACGCCTTCACCCTGCAGGTCGCGAGCGACGGCGGCGTCCGCTCGCTGCGTGCCCTGCTCGACCACCTCGACAGGGCAGGCATCGAGGCGGACGAGCTGACCGTGCACACGCCCGATCTCGACGACGTCTTCCTGTCCCTCACCGGCCGTCCGGCCGAGCAGCAGAAGGAGCTGGCCCGATGACCACCATGTCCTACGCAGTCCGTGACTCACGGACGATGCTGCGGCGCAACGTCCGGCGGATGGTGCGCTACCCGTCGCTGACGCTGATGCTCGTCGGGATGCCCGTCGTCTTTCTGCTGCTGTTCGTCTACGTCTTCGGCGGGACGCTCGGTGCGGGGCTCGGGGCCCGACGGGTGGCCGGGCCGACTACATCGCCTACGTGGTGCCGGGAATCATCGCGATGACGGTGGCCGCCGCGGCCCAGGGCACCGCGATCACGGTGGCCATGGACATGACCGAGGGCATCATCGACCGGTTCCGCACGATGGCGATCTCGAAGGCGTCGGTCCTGACGGGTCATGTGGTGGGCAGCATGATCCAGACGCTGTTCGGCATGGCGGTGGTGATCGCGATCGCACTGCTCGTCGGCTTCCGCCCGACCGCAGGCCTGCTCGGATGGCTCGGGGCGGCAGGTCTGCTCGTGCTGTTCACGCTCTCGCTCACCTGGCTATCGGTCACGCTGGGCCTGGGCGCGAAGAGCGTCGAGACGGCGAGCAACACACCTATGTTCCTGGTGCTCCTGCCCTTTCTGGGCAGCGGCTTCGTCCCGACCGACTCGATGCCGGTGGTCTTGCGCTGGTTCGCCGAGTACCAGCCGTTCACCCCGGTCATCGAGACCCTGCGCGGCCTGCTGATGGGAACGGCGATCGGCACCAGCGGACTGCTCGCTGTCGGCTGGTGCGTCGTGATCGGCCTGCTCAGCTACCTGCGGGCGAGGCGGCTGTTCAACCGTGAACAGGTCCGGTAAGGCGACGACACCGCGACGGTGAGTCCCTCGCCCGCTCGATCTCCACCACGAGAAGCTCGCGCCGGCGTGCGCGCCCGACCAGATGTTGATCACTTACCACGCGGAGCCGGGGTCCCCGTCCTACGAACGGCTCCGACTGCTTGCGCACCTGGTGAGGCCGCGACCAGCCCGCACCCGGCTTGCGCCCGCAGCCCCGGTGGCCGACGAGTCGTAGCGAGATCAGGGCCGTTCCGCCAGCGCGTGGAGGGCGGTGGCCCGCAGTTCGTCGCGCCCCAGCCCCGTGTACGCCGCCGCCGCGTCGGCGTACCCCTCCGCGTCGGCCTGCTCGGCTGCGGCGCGCGCCCGTGCGGAGGACATCGTCGGCTGGAAGGTGCGGACGAAGTGGAACCGTTCCGCGAGTGCGACCAGCCGCACCCCGGACGCCGTCGCGTCGCGGTCGCCGCTGTGCCTGCCGCGGTCGATTTCCACCATGCCAAGGGCGAGCAGGAGCGCTCCGTGGAGTGCACGTTCCACGTAGTACGTCGGCTGCGGATCGGCGCGATGGGTGAGCAACGTCGTGAGCGTTCGCGGCAGCTCGGCGGTGAGCTCCTCGACGAGATCGAGCTTGCCGTGCTGGGCGTGGGCGACGACGACGGTGGCGAGGATCTCGACCAGCCACGGCCCCGAGCCGATCTGCTCACACTCGGCGTCCCGCAGGCGCTCGACCGTGTAACGCCAGAGCTCCAGGCCGGCGTCGACCTCGCCTCGCAGAAGCAGGATCTCCGCGTGCGTCGCGAGGTCCTCTCGGAACGGCGGGGCCACCTCCTCCGTCATGTCGGAGCTCGCCTCCTTCCACGAGCGCTCCGCCTCATCGACGTCCCCGAGCTGCAGATTCGCGATCACCCGGGACCACCGGATGCCGTTCTCGAACAGTCCCAGCTCCTCCAGGAGCTTGGCCTCCTGCAGGTGGTGCCGGACCTCGGCTGCGCGCTCCTCCTGCATGAGCAGCTCGCAGAGCCGGGCGTGCGCCATTGCCCGGAGCCACGGTCTCGCCGGACCGTCGAACGCGGCGAGCGTCCCTTCGGCGGCCGCAATGGCACCGGACCGGTCGCCCTCCTGGTCCCGGACGTAACTGGCGACGCCGTTTGCGACCCCGGCGAGACACGGCTCGGGATCCGCGCAGAGCGCGTCGAGCACCGTGTGGTCCGCCAGCTGCCGGGCCTGCAGTAACAACGCCGCGATGGCACGCGCCGGCGTGTCCGGCCGGGCTGGCGGAAGCCGGCGCAGGACGACCAACGGGCGTCCCGCGCGAGGTCCGTCCATCATGAACGTGCCCGCGGCGGAGATCGCCGCGGCCGTCCGCGTGACCTCGACGAGCTCAGGCGCCGGATGGAAGTGCGACAGGATCCCGCTGGTCTCCTCGGTCAACGCCACGAGCCGGGCGTGGTTGGACTCGACGAGCCACAGCACGGCCAGCACGGCCGCGGTGGCGGCGACGGTGGCGCCGTCGTCGCGGGCCAGCCCGAGCCGCATCGCCTGCAGCAGGTTGTCCTGCTCCGTGCGGATCCGGGCCGCTGCGCCGATGGGGTCGGCCCCGAACGGCGACTCGTGCTGGGCGACGCCGAAGTCGCGGGCCCAGGCGAGGAACCGGGCGACTGTGTGAGCATCCTCATCGGCCTCCTCGCGGCGGGCCGCGCTGAACTCCCGCACCGTCTCGAGCACCCGGAACCGCGCGCCCGTGGCCGTGTCCACGACCTTGAGCAGAGACTGATCCACCAGGTCTTCCAGGACGGTGAGGGCGTCGCCGTCGTCCAGGAGATGTTGCGCGGCCTCGGCGCCGAACCCGTCGGGGAAGATCGACAGGGTCCGCATCGCGGCCTGCGCTGCGGGATCGAGAAGGTTCCAGCTCCAGCCGACCACGGCGTGCAGGGTGCGGTGCCGTTGCGGTGCGTCCCGGCTTCCGCCGCGTAGCAGCGCGAAGCGGTCCTCGAGCCGCCCGGCGATCTCCGCGACCGACAGCACCCGCACCCGGGCCGCGGCCAGCTCCACGGCGAGCGGCAGCCCGTCGAGGTGCTCGCACAGCTCCGTCACGGCCGAGACAGGCAACTCGGCGCCGGGCCGCGCGGCCCGGGCGCGGCGACGGAACAGCTCGACGGTCGTGGGCAGGTCCAGCTCCGGCAGCGCGTAGACCGATTCCGACGAGAGGCCGAGCGGGGCGCGGCTCGTGGTGAGGACGTGCAGCTCGCCCGTCATCGCCACCAACGTCTGCACGAGCTCCGCGGCACCGTCGAGGACATGCTCGCAGTTGTCCAGTACCAGCAGCGTGGGGCCGCTTCCGAGAGAGGTGAGGAGGCTGCCGAGGAGGTCGGGGTGGAGGGCGCGATAGCCCAGTGCGCCCCGCCGGGTCTCGTCGGCCTCGAGTGCCGATGCGACCTCGGTGGCGACATCGTCGTCCGACGTGACACCGGCGAGCCCGACGAAGTGCACAACTCGCTGCTCCGCCTGCCGGCTCACGACGTGCGCGAGCCTGGTCTTGCCCAGCCCGCCGGGCCCGACGATCGACGTCACCCGGGACGTGCGGAGCAGGGCCCTCACCGCGGTGACGTCGTCGTCGCGGCCGAGCAGAGGGTTGGGCTCGTGCACGACACCGCGGCGGA
>DASYES010000810.1:0-10462 GCA_036498885.1 Pseudonocardia sp. | reverse complement strand
TCCCCATCCCGCGCCCTGGGTGATCTTCTCCAGCAGCGGTTGAACGCGATAGCGAGCGGGTTCGACAGGGCGAGCGATGTCGTCGCGCGAGTCACACCGGAGATCGAGAGCAGCCGTTCGATCAGTTCCTGCAGGCCGGCGTGCGACTCGGTGGCCAGCCGGACGAGGAGATCCTCCCGCCCCGTGGTGGTGTTGATCTCCAACACCTCGGGTAGTGCGGACATCTCCCTGATGACATGTCGCTGCCGCCCCTGCACCAGCTCGACAGCCATGAACGCGAGCACGGCGGCCCCTGCCCGCTCGAGATCCACGTCCAGCCGGTAGCCGTGAAGGAGCCCTTCGGTCTCCATGCGGCGCAGCCGGGACTGCACGGTGTTGCGCGCGACGCCCAGCTTCGACGCAAGCTCGACGACACCGGTGCGCGCGTCTCGCGTGAGTATGCCGAGCAGCTCGACGTCGAGTCGGTCCACCGCCACGCGGTTCGGGTTCATCATATTGCTCACCTCGCTGCTGGTCTGGACCATCAGGTTGACCCATCCGCTCAGTTCGGAGCTGAGCAGTTGACCCTCTCGTTCTGCACCTCGCATCGTTGCTCAACGAATGGCCCTGTGTCGAACAGCTCGGCGTTGCTGCCCCCCGAGCGACCACCCGATGAGCCCCGACAGGGCTGAGGAGGAGAGATGGCGCTGACGCAGAACGCGCCGGATTGGTCCCAGAGGCTGGCGGTCCCCGTCGGCGGGCTCGGCGGCGGTGCGATCGCGGCGATCATGGCGCAGTCGGAGGCCCACGGGGTGATCAAGCTGTCCGGGGGCTTGCCGGATCCAGCGATGTTCCCCGCCGCGCGGGTCGCTGCCGTCACCGCGCAGCTCATGACGACCGATCCGGTGACCGCGATGCAGTACTCGCCGACCCGGGGTCTGGCAGGCGTCCGCGATGCGATCGCCTGCTGGCGGGAGACGACCGGTGACCGGCGGCCCGGTGATGACGAGCTGATGGTCACCAGCGGCGGCATCGACGCACTCGGGCTGCTGGCGCGGTCCTTCGTCGAGCCCGGTGACGTCGTGGTCGTCGAGGCCCCGACCTATCTCGGCGCCATCATGGCGTTCCGCGGTCAACATGCCGATATCCGGACCGTGCCGATGGATGAGGACGGTCTCGACGTGGACGCCCTCGCCACGATGCTCGCCACGGGAATCCGGCCGAAGCTGCTCTACACGATCCCCGATCACCACAATCCGACCGGGATCAGCCTGTCCGCCCGGCGGCGCCGGGAACTCGTGGAGCTGTCCCGGCGGCACGGGGTCCTCATCGTCGAGGACGTCGCCTACCGGGATCTGTCGTTCAGCGGTGATCGGGAAAACAGTCTCTGGTCGCTGGCTCCGGATGCCGTGGTGCAGATCGGTACGTTCTCCAAGATCTTCTTCCCTGGGGTGCGCCTGGGCTGGGCGGCCGGGCCGCCCTCGGTGGTCGACGCGATGATCACCGCCAAGCAGAACACCGACCAGTGCGCGGGGGCCCTCGGGCAGCAACTGGCTGCGGAGATGCTCCGCAGCGGCGAACTCGAGCGGCATCTGGTGCGGTTGCGGCAGAACTACGCCAGCCGCTGGGCCACCATGCTCGGTGCTCTCGAGGAGCGGATGCCTCCCGGTGTCACCTGGACGGTTCCGGCCGGCGGGTTCTTCACCTGGCTGTCCACACCGGAGGCGGTCGACACCACCGCCCTCGCGGACCGCGCCGCGGCAGCGGGGGTCCTCTACGTCCCCGGTCCCCTCTTCGATGCCGCCGGGCGCTTCCGTCAGCACCTGCGGTTGTCCTTCAGCTGCGCCGGGCTCTCCGATCTGGCGGAGGGCGTTGCCCGCCTGGCTGCACTGGTTGCCTCCTGACCACCCCGGCTGCCACCAGGGGCCGGCATTGCCCGCCTCGTCTGACGAATCCGGATGGAGTGCAGGGGCGACTTCACCAGTTGCCGACGCCAGGAGCTGATCGACGCCGGCCCAGCAGACTGCTGGAGTACTCCTGTGCCGGGCAGCTCGGCAACACACCACGAAGGGAGCCCCATGGAAACCGTCGACCACCCGTGGCAGAAGGACGTGTTCGACGTCCTCAAGCAGGGTGGCATCAGGCAGATCGCGTTCGTTCCGGACGCGGGCCACTCGTATGCGCTCAGCGCGGCGCGCAGCGACCCGGACATCACCGACGTCGTGCTCACGACGGAGGCGGAGGGCGTCGGTGTGGTCGCCGGGGCCTGGCTGGGCGGGCAGCGGGCAGCGCTGCTGATGCAGAGCAGCGGCGTCGGCAACTGTGTGAACATGTTCTCGCTGCTCGACAGCTGCCGCTTCCCCTTTCTGGCGCTGGTGACGATGCGTGGTGAGTATGCGGAGTTCAACCCGTGGCAGGGCCCGATGGGGCGGCGCACGCAGAGCGTGCTGGAGTTGATGGGTATCAACGTCCACCGGGCCGATCGCCCGGACGAGGTCGGGGAGATCGTTGGTGCGGCGCTGGAGTCGACCTTCCTCGCCGGCGAGCGCAACGCGGTGTTGCTGAGCCAGAGCCTGATCGGACGCAAGAAGTGGGAGCGCAACTGATGACGACCGTCGCGCGGACCCGGATCGATCGGCGGGCATTCGTCGCCGACCTGGTGGCGGCCGTGCCGGCCGACACCCTGTTCGTGACCGGGCTCGGGTCCCCGACCTACGACCTGTTCGCCGCGGGCGACCGCGATCGCAACTTCTACCTCTGGGGGGCGATGGGCGGCGCCGTTCCGGTGGGCCTCGGGCTCGCGCTCGCTCAGCGGAACGTGCCGGTCGTCGTGCTGACCGGCGACGGCGAGCAGCTGATGGGGATCGGCGCGCTCGGAACGGTCGGCGTCCAGCAGCCGGCGAACCTCAACATCGTGGTGCTGGACAACGGGCACTACGGCGAGACCGGCATGCAGCCGAGCCACACCAGTCTCGGCACCGATCTGTCGGTGGTGGCCCAGGGATTCGGCATCGCCGACTCGGTGCGCGTCGACCGCCGGGACGGCGCGATCGGGGTGGCCGAGCGGATCGCCGCGCGGCGCGGCCCGACCTTCACCCAGGTCCTCATCGACACCGACGAGCCGCCCCGGGCCCTGCCGGCGCGCGACGGGGTCCACATCAAGAACCGGTTCCGGGCCGCGCTCGGGTTCGACACCTTCTAGACTAGGCGGCGGTCGTTGCATGTCGAGGGCCAGCCGCAAGCCGAGCCCGATGAGCACCACGCCGGACGGCTCGGTGAGGCGGTGCCGGAACGAGGACCGGCCGAGAACGGTGAAGGCCACCTCCGATACCGCGATCAGTGCGGTGAGCCCGGCGGCCGCGGCCGCGATCAGGCCAGCCAGGCCGCCGTGTCCGGTGGCAGCAGATTGCCCTTCAGCGGGCCGCTGGCCAGCAGCAGATCGCCCGGTGGGAGCGGGACGACGTCGGTGGAGGCGTTGAGGGCGCACACCAGGGTGGAGCCGGCGCGGCGGAACGCCAGGCAGCCGCTCGGTGCCCCGAACCACTCGACGCCGTCGCCGGTGAAGGCCGGATGCGATTTGCGCAGTTCCACGGCCCGGCGGATCAGCGACAGCGTGGAAGTCGTGTCCTCGAGCTGGCCGGCCGCGGTGAGCTCGCCGTACTCCGGCGGCATCGGCAACCACGGCTGGCCGCTGGTGAAGCCGTAGCCTGGCGTGTCGCCTTCCCAGGGCATCGGCACGCGGCAACTGTCGCGGCCGCGCTCGGTATGGCCCGAGCGTTCCCAGACCGGGTCCTGCAGCTCGGCGTCGGGCAGTTCGGCGTCGGGCAGGCCGAGCTCCTCGCCGTTGTAGAGGTAGACCGCGCCGGGCAGTGCGAGCTCGACCAGCGCCATCGCTCGCGCCCGTGCCCGACCGAGCGCGCCCCCGCCGTAGCGGCTGACCGGACGGGGCGCGTCGTGGTTCGACAGCGTCCAGGTCGGTGGGGCGCCCACCCGCTCCACCGCGGCGAGCGAGTGCTCGATGGCCTCTCGTACGGCCCGGGCGTCGAAAGGCGCCCGCAGGAGCCGGAAGTTGAAGCCGAGATGCAGCTCGTCGGAACGCACATAGCGAGCGAAGCGCTCGTCGTCGCTCACCGTGATCTCGCCGATCGCCATGCGCCCGGGATAGTGGTCGAGCACCGCACGGATCATCCGGTGCACGTCGTGCACGCCCTCGTGGTCGAAGCGTGGGTCGCCGTCGATCGGCGCCAGCACCCCCACCGCGGCGTCCCCGTTGCCGCCCGGACGGTCAGGCAGCCCGTCCGGCTTGCTCATGCCGTGGGCCACGTGGACGCGAAAGCCGTCGACCCCCCGGTCCAGCCAGAAGCGCAGTGTCTTCTCCAGGTCGGCCCACACCTCGGGGTTGGTCCAGTTCAGATCGGGCTGGTCGGGCGAGAGAAGGTGCAGGTACCACCCGCCGGGAGCCCACTCGCCTGCGGAATCCAGGTCCAGCGCACGCGTCCAGGCCGGGCCGCCGAACACGCTCGTCCAGTTGTTCGGCGGTTGCTCGCCCTCGTCGCCACGGCCCCGGCGGAAGTGGTAGCGCGCCCGCTCCGGGCTACCCGGCACGGAGTCCAGGGCCGCGCGGAACCATTCATGCTCGGTGGAGGTGTGGTTGGGCACCAGGTCGATCGTGACGCGCAGGCCGTGCTCGTGGGCGTCGGCGACGAGCGCGTCGAACGTGCGCAGGTCGCCGAATACGGGGTCGACGCTCCTCGGGTCGGCGACGTCGTAGCCGTGGTCGGCCATTGGCGAGGTGAAGAACGGCGTGAGCCACAGGGCGTCGACGCCCAGCAGCTCCAGGTAGCCCAGCCGCGACCGGACGCCTTCGAGGTCGCCCACGCCGTCGCCGTCGGAGTCCGAGAACGACCGCACGTACACCTGGTAGACGACGGCGTTCTGCCACCATTGCACGGACGAGATCTTGCCAAACCCGTGCTGATCAGAGGGTTGTCCGGCCCCGGCCGGTCGTCAGAAGTCGCTGTTGACCATGCTCGCGGCGGCATAGGTCAGGTACTGCCACAACCGCTCGCGGTGCTGCTCTTCCAGCCCGGCCTCGTCGACGGCGACGCGCATGCAGCGCAGCCATGCGTCGCGCTCGATCGGCCCGACGTGGAACGGCGCGTGCCGCATCCGCAGCCGGGGATGTCCGCGCTGCTCGGAGTAGGTGCGCGGACCACCCCAGTACTGCTCGAGGAACATCCGCAGTCGGACCTCGGCTCCGTCGAGATCGTCCTGCGGGTAGAGCGGGCGGAGCACCTCGTCCTCGCGGACCTGCTCGTAGAAACGAGACACGATCTTTTCGAAGACCGGTGCTCCGCCGACTTCGGCGTAGAAGTTCTGGGGATCGGTCACGGGTCCATCATCCTCCGCCTCGCCACCGGCGTTTCAGGGCATCGATGGACGGGACAGGGGGGTGGTGGGCAGACCTGGGCGGGGCACCCCGGCGTTGTCGAGCGCGTCGGTGATCACTGCGTTCAGGGCGCGCTGCACGGCGAACTGCTTGCCCGGCTTGACCTTGACCGTCATCCGTAGCGTGACACCCTCCGCACCGACCTTCTCGACGCCCAGCACCTCCGGCGCCTCCAGCACGGACTCGGCGACGTCCTTCTCCGCGACGCGCCCTTGAGCGGTGGTGGCGATGATCTCGGTGGCCTCGGAAATGTCGGCACTGTGCCCGAGTGGGAGGTCGACCACGGCGACGGCGTAACCCTGGCTCTTGTTGCCGACCCGGAGGATCTCGCCGTTGCGGACGTACCAGACCGTGCCGTTGACGTCGCGGACCGTGGTGATGCGCAACCCCACGGACTCGACCACGCCGCTCGCTTCGCCGAGGTCCACGATGTCACCGACGCCGTACTGGTCCTCGAGCAGCATGAACATGCCCGAGAGGAAGTCCCGGACGAGGTTCTGCGCGCCGAAGCCGACCGCGACGCCGACGATGCCCGCCGAGGCGAGGATCGGGCCCAGCGCCACGCCGAACTCGGCCAGCACCATCACCGAGCCGATCAGCAGGATCACCACGGAGCTGAGCGAGCGCAGCACCGATCCGATCGTGCGGGCGCGCTGCGCCCGCCGTTGTGACACCGGAACGTTGCCGTTGCCGTTGGGTACCGGCCCACGGAACCGGGGTGCCCGGCCGACGAGCCGGGTGAGCCGGGAGCTGGTGGCGCCGTCGACGATCCGGTTGATGGCCCGGTGGATGAGGAACCGGGCCGCGCACGCGAGCAACACGATCAGCCCGACGTGCAGTGTGCCCGCGATGATCGCGTCGGCGGAGCGGGCGAGGAAGTCGTTGTTGGTCAGCTGGTAGATCGCTGCGCACAGCGAGCCGGCGTCGTCGGCGCAGGCCGGGCGCACGGGGAGGAAGGACTCGGCGAGGGCGCTGCCGGGGATCGGCGTGAGCACGGTCACGCGAGCTCCAACCCTGTGTGCGCGGCGAGGAACGCCAGCTGGTCGGTCGCGAGCGCGACGGTCCGCGAGACGGACCGGGCACCGTGACCGACGTCGGTCTCGCGGCGGAGCAGGACGGGCCGGGTGAGCGGGTCGCCGGTGGTGGCGTGCTGCAGGGCGGCGCACATCTTGCGCGCGTGCAGTGGGTCCACCCTGGTGTCGGAGTCGAACACCGTGAACAGCACCGCCGGGTACGCGACGCCCACCTGGACGTGGTGGTAGGGCGAGTAGGACAGCAGCCAGCCCAGTTCCTGGGGGTCGGCGGCCGTGCCGTACTCGTCGTTCCAGGTGCGGCCGAGCGAGAACTCCTCGTAACGCACCATGTCCAGCAGCGGGGCCGAGCAGACCACGGCCCGGTAGAGCTCCGGCCGCTGGGTGAGCGCTGCCCCGACGAGCAGCCCGCCGTTGGAGCCGCCCATGATCGCGAGCGACCCGGCCGTGGTGTCGCCCGCGTCGATCAGCGCGGCGGCCGCGGCGTGGAGGTCGTCGAACACGTTCTGCTTGTTGGCCCGGTTGCCGGCGAGATGCCAGTCCTCGCCCTCCTCGCCACCGCCGCGCAACGAGACGAGCGCGTACACACCACCGGCCGCAACCCAGGCCAGCGCCTGCGCCGTGTAAGCGGGCTCGCGGCTGATCCCGAACCCGCCATAGCCCGTGACGAGCGCCGGTCGTACGCGGGCCGGCCCCTCCGGCGCGATCACGAACATCCGCACGGTGGTGCCGTCGGCCGAGGTGAACGTCCGGTGCTCCGTGCGGACCGCGGGCACGGTGACCGCGCCGGGGGCGGCGGCCTCGAGCGTGGTCTCGCCGGTGGCGAGATCGAACCGGTGCACCTGCGGTGGGGTGACGAGGTCGGTCCAGCCGAGCCAGACGCGTCCCGCCTGCTCCGGCGTGTCGCGGTCGGCGACGGAGAGCCCGGTGAGCGATCCGGTACCGGGCAGCGGCAGGGTGCGAACCGGTGCCCCGTCATCGGCCGTGTGCAGGGCCAGCTCGGCTACCGCGTGCCGAGCCCTGGCCAGCACCAGCAACGGTTCACCCTCGGTGCCGGGTGCGGGCTCCAACCGCCGCACCGCCTGCAGCACCGAGCCGGTGTCCTCGCCGACCAGCTCGCGCCAGTGCTCGCGACCGGGCGTGCGCGGATCGGTGACGGCGAGTCGCCAGCGCGGCGCACCGTCTGTGGTGTGCAGGTACAGCAGCCCGTCGCGGTCGACCCAGGCGTTGCACTGCACGTCGTCGTCCTGGGTGAGCAACGGCGTCAGGGGTCCGGTCTTCTCGTCGAGCTCCGCGATCCAGACGCTGTCGCGGCGCGCCGTACCGACGTTGCCGGTGACGACGAGCCACGTCCCGTCCCGGGAGACACGCACCCCGTAGTAGGTGTGCTCGTCGTAGAGCCCAGGACCGTCGACGAGCTCGTCGTTCTCCGTGGGCGTGCCCACCCGGTGGCGCCACACGCGCCGGTGGAAGGCCTGCTCGCCGTCGGGTGCCTCGTCCTCCTCGACCATCCGGACGAAGACGAACTCGCTGCCGCCGGGTAGCCATGCCACGGACGAGTAGCGGCAGCGATCGATCGGGGGCTCGACCTCCTCGCCACTCTCGACGTCGAGCACGTGCAGCACGGAGTACTCGTCGCCGCCGCTGGAGAGCTGGTAGGCCAGCCGGCGGCCCTCGAGGTCAGGCACCCAGGAGTCGAGGGTGGTGAGACCGGTGGGGTCGACCGCGGTCGGGTCCAGCAACACCCGCTCGGTGCCGTCCGCCTCGCGGACGTGGAGCACGGCGTGTTCCTGGCCCGGCTCGCGTCGCGTGAAGAACGACCGGCCGGCGCGCCACAGCGGCGCCGACACCGACCCGGCGGAGAGCAGGTCGGTCAGCGTCGCGGCGAGGGCGTCGCGGCCGGGGAGGGCCTCGAGGTGCTGGCTGGTCAGCCCGTCCTGCGCGGCTGACCAGGTGCGGGTGCGGAGGTCCTCGGGGTCTTCCAGCCAGCGGTAGGGATCAGCAACCCGATACCCGTGCAGGTCCTCGACGAGGTCCAGCCGCTCGGCGTCGGGATAGGGGCGGGGGGCGTCCACGCGGGCCGAGATTACGTCACGCCGATCAGTGCTCCCCGCCCGCTCTGCGTCGCAGCGCGGCCGCTGCTCCACCCGTGAGCGTGATCGGACGTGGAAGGTCGGTCAGCGTCCCGACCAGCGCGGTGACGCGCTCCGGCCCGGCCTCCTGGATGACAGCGGGCACCCAGTGCTCGCCGTCGCGGTACCACCACCGCTCGGCGAGGACGGCCAGACCTGCCGCCTCCACCTCGGCCTCGGCGGCGTTCCGGTCGGCCGCGACCGCAAGCTCGGCCCCGAAGACGGTCAGCGCTCGCCAGCCGGCGTCGGGGCAGGCTCGACGAATCCGATCAGCTCCCCGTCCTCGCGGCGTATCTCGGTTCTCATGATCGGGACGATCACACCTCACGTAACGCAGGTGCAAACGGCATTCAGCAGGGCGAGGTGACACCAGATTCTCTTCTACCGCGAGCTCGGAATCGCCCTCGACGAGATTGCTGGGTTGCTCGACGGCGGCGCTGACGCGGTATCGCACCTGCGGCGCAGGCGTGACCTTCTCGGACCGCATCGGGCGCTTGCAGGACATGTCACGTGGCGTGGAGGAGGCGCTGCAGGCGGCGGTCACCGGGCTCGCCGTCACGCCGGAGGAGCGGTGCGCGGTGTTCATCCGCGACGCGGCGGTGGCCGACGCACGCCCGGCAGGAGGCTGAGCGACCTCGCACGTCATCCGGTCCGGCGGCCGTCCACGTGTTCGGGCGCAGGGGCGCCGGCCGGGAGCGTGGGGCAGGGTTCGGGCGCACCGAAGACCGTGCGCACCGGCAACACACCTGCCCACCGGCCGCCCGTCTCGATGTCGACGTCGTCGTCGCCGGGCGGCCCGGTGCGCACCTTGACGCTCGCCTCCGCGAGGTCGATTCCGAACACCGCGGTGGCGGCGAGCTCGCGGGTGGACGGCTGCCGGGCGTGCTCCCACGAGCCGGGGGAGAGCTGCTCGACGATGGCCCGCAGCGCGGCGAGCCGTTCGGTGGGGTCGGTCACGGCCCGGGCCGTGCCGTGCACGACGGCGCTGCGGTAGTTCATCGAGTGGTGGAACACCGAGCGGGCGTAGACGATCCCGTCGACGTGGGTCACCGTGAGGCAGACCGGCGCGCCGTCGGCGATCCGCAGGTACCCGGCGCCGGTGGACCCGTGCACGTAGACGGTGTCCCCGATCCGACCGTACCCGGTCGGCAGCACCACCGGGGCGCCGTCGCGGACCAGTCCGAGGTGGCACACCAGCCCCACATCGAGCACGGCGTGCAGGTCGTCCCGGCTCGTGCGGGCGCGCTCGCGCAGTCGGGTCACGGTGCTGCGGAGGGTGGGGGAGAGGCTCACC
The DNA here is from genome assembly GCA_036498885.1 of Pseudonocardia sp. GTDB lineage: Bacteria > Actinomycetota > Actinomycetes > Mycobacteriales > Pseudonocardiaceae > Pseudonocardia. The sequence goes on along the minus strand of DASYES010000810.1, from coordinate 577 downwards.
GGACCAGCGTGGGGCGGAAAGTGGCATTGTGGCAGGGCCAATCACGTTCGAGTCCGGAAGGCCACTCATGGAGCTGCCGCCCCTGGCCCTCGACCGGAATGCCGACCGGCCACTCGCCGTACAGCTCGCCGACGCGTTGCGGGCGATCACCGCGGGCGGCTCACTGCGGGCGGGCGACCGGCTGCCGTCAACCCGGGAGTTGGCTGCCACGCTCGGGGTGAGCCGCACGGTCACCGCCGCGGCTTACGACCAGCTGCTCGCCGAGGGCTGGGCGGTGGGGCGCCGCGGAGCGGGCACGTTCGTGGTCGGTACGCCCGCCGCTCCTCCCGGCCCTGCCCGACCGGCGGCTCCGTCCCGACCGGGCAGGGAGCGGAAGCAGCGGCCGATCTCCCTGTGGCCGGGCACCCCGTGTCTCGAGGTGCTCGACCGCGCTGCCTGGCGACGTGCCTGGCGCGCGGCGGCCGATCCGCCACCGGACGCGGCTGCGGAGCCCGTCGGCGTGCCGGCGTTCCGGGCCGCCGTGGTGGAGCACCTGCTGCGCCACCGGGGGCTCGCGGTCGACCCGGCGCAGGTGCTC